>NZ_JBELQE010000027.1:0-13520 GCF_040270385.1 Methylorubrum podarium
ATATGTGTATAAGACACCGCCCCGAGTCGGCCCAGCGGGTGCCGAACGAGGTGGCGCTCGGCCGGCCGAGCCGCCAGGAGGCGGAGGCCGCCGTGCGCACGCTGCTGCGCTGGGCCGGCGACGACCCGACCCGCGAGGGGCTGATCGACACCCCCGCCCGGGTGGTGAAGGCCTACGAGCAGATCTTCGGCGGCTACCGCATGGATGCCGACGCCCTGCTGGAGCGGGTGTTCGAGGATGTCGAGGGCTATTCCGACGCCGTGCTGGTGCGCGACATCCCGTTCTACTCCCATTGCGAGCACCACATGGTGCCGTTCATGGGGCTCGCCCACATCGCCTACTACCCCACCAAGGGCGTGGTCGGCCTCTCCAAGCTCGCCCGCGTGGTCGATGCCTTCGCCCGCCGCCTGCAGACGCAGGAGACGATGACGGCGCAGATCGCCGACACGATCGAGAGCATCCTCCAGCCCCGCGGCTGCGCCGTGATGGTCGAGGCCGAGCATCTCTGCATGGCCATGCGCGGCGTGCAGAAGGCCGGCGTCTCCACCATCACCACCCAGTTCCGCGGCGTCTACAAGAGCGATCCGAACGAGCAGGTGCGCTTCCTGACCTTCGTCCGGAACCCGAAGGGCTGAGGCGGCCGGACATCGCGCGATGACCGAGCGATTCGCCTCACCCGGCACCCGGGCCGAGGTCGAGGAAGGGGCCGCCCTGACGCCCCGCTTCGGCCCCGACGGGCTCGTGGCCTGCATCGCCGTCGATGCGCAGGACGGGCGCGTGCTGATGCTCGCCCACATGAACGCCGAGGCGCTCGCCCGCAGCCTGGAGACCGGCGAGGCGTGGTACTGGTCGCGCTCGCGCGGCGAACTCTGGCACAAGGGCGCCACGTCCGGGCAGATCCAGCGCATCGTCGAGATGCGGGTCGATTGCGATCAGGACGCGCTCCTGATCCGGGTCGAGGTCGGCGGCGATGGCGGCTGCTGCCATACCGGCCGTCGCTCCTGCTTCTATCGCGCCGTCGCGCGCGACCCCGCGACCGGTGCCGTCGCCCTCGTCCCGGCCGATCCGGACCGATGATGTTCGAGGTGTCCCGTTCCCTCCCGCCCCGCTTTCCGGACGGGGCGGTGGAACCGGTGGTGCCCCGCTTCCGCTCCCCCCGCATCGGTCTCGCGCTCGGCGGCGGCTCCGCCCGCGGCTGGTCGCATATCGGCGTGATCGAGGGGCTGGAGGAGGCCGGGATCTTCCCCGAGGTGGTGGCCGGCTGCTCCATCGGCGCCGTGGTGGGCGGGGCCTACGCCGCCGGCCGCATCGACACCCTCAAGGACTTCGCGCTCTCGCTCACCCGCCGCCGGGTGGTCGGCATGCTCGATCCGCGCATCACCGGCTCCGGCCTGATCGCCGGCGAGCGCCTGCGCCGCCGCCTCGCCCGCGAGCTCGAGGGCTTCCGCATCGAGGAGCTGCGCCTCGCCTTCGCCAGCGTCGCGACCGAGCTCGGCACCGGCCACGAGGTCTGGCTCTCCCGCGGCCCCCTGGTCGAGGCGGTGCGGGCCTCCTACGCCATTCCCGGCATCTTCCCCCCGGTCGCCCTCGACGGGCGCCTCCTGATGGACGGGACGCTGGTGAACCCGGTCCCCGTGCGCCTCGCCCGCGAACTCGGCGCCGACCTCGTGATCTGCGTGAACCTCGCCTGCGAGACGCGCGCGCCCGCGACGGTGATCCGACCGGAGCGGGACGATCCGATGCTGGAGGAAGCCGACGAGCCGGTCGAGCGGGCGATCGAGCAGACGCTGGAGGCCACCGTGCGCCGTCGGGGCCGCTGGGGCCTGCTGAGCGGGGCGAGCCGGCGCATCATGGGGCAGCGCCTGGGTCAGCGCCTCATGGGCCGCCGCGGGCCGCTGCCGCCCCCCGCCGGCCGGCCGAGCCCGGGCGTCGCCCGGGTGATGCTCGACGCCTTCAACATCACCCAGGACCGGATCTCCCGGGCGCGGCTCGCGAGCGATCCGCCGGACGTCGCGATCCGGCCGCTCCTGGCCGAATTCGGGCAGTTCGAATTCCACCGGGCGGCCGACGGGATCGCCCTGGGCCGCCAGGCGGTGCGGGCGGCGCTGCCGGAGATCCGGCGCATGATCGAGGGCGCGGCGGCGCGCAGTTGAGCCGCCGCGACGGGGTCGGGCCGAGGGTCAGGCCATCGTGATGTAGTCGCGCATCGCCTGATGCTCGGCCTCGACCGCCGCGATGCGGCGCGCGACGACGTCACCGATCGACACGACGCCGACGAGGCGTCCCTCCTCGACCACCGGAAGGTGGCGGAAGCGCCCGTTGGTCATCGTCTCCATCACGTCTTCGATGGTGGTCCGCCGGGTGCAGGTGACGACCTTCTCGGTCATGTAGTGCGAGATCGGACGGTCGAGGGCCGCCGCTCCCTCGGTCGCCAGCGCCCGCATCACGTCGCGCTCGGACAGGATCCCGATCACGCGGCCCTCGGCATCGCCTACCACGAGGGCACCGATCCGCTTCTCGGCGAGAAGGTGGACGGCTTCGTCGATGGTCCGGTGCGGTGCCACCGTGACCACTGAACCGCCTTTCTCTGCAAGGATTCGCGCAACGGTCATATTATAGTTCCCCTCGCTTCGAACCATCCATCAGCCTGCAGCCTTGAACCGGCGCACAGATGAGCTGGTCCTGGATTTCGACAGGGATTGTGTGGCGCTTTGGTCGCGCTGGCAAGCACATCGGCCGGTCGTTTCAACGATCGATCTGCACAAAAATGCATTTCGATCGTTGGCCGGACAACATTCGAAGGTGCGTTCCGTCGAGAGCCGAATCGAGATTTTCCCCGACACGACCGGTTGCTGCGACCCCTGTCTGGCTCAGCCAGGATGACGCCGATCCGGGGGCGCGGCCCCGGCGCCCGCCGGACACAGGAAAGCCGACCATCAGTCGGCCTTCCTGCAACTCCGGACAGGGCGTTTACCCGCCCGTGTGACGACGCTCTCCACACGCTGTCCGGGCGATCGCTTCGGTCTCTCCTGCGTCCTTGCGAGGCGAAAGCAATCCAGGGCGCGACCTGTCCGGAAATCGCGCGCACTGGATCGCTTCGGCTTCGCCTCGCGATGACGAAATCGGGCGATGCCCGCGGTGATCAACCCGTGGCCGGATCAGAGGAACGCGACGGCGCCGTTGGCGATGTCGTAGAACCCGCCGACGACCTTCACATCCCCCCGCGCGACCGCGTCCGAGATGATCGGCCCCGCCTGCTCGAGGCGCCGAACGTTGTACCGGACGTTCTGGGCGATGGCCTCGGCGAGGGGATCGGAAGCCCGCGCCTTCTCGGCCAGATCGACGGCGGGCCGGATCGCGTCGATCAGGACCGGGAGATGCCCCGGGAGCGTGATGTTCTTCTTGAGGACGTCGATCGTCGCTTTGACGGCGCCGCAATTCGAATGGCCGAGCACGACGATCAACCGGGCGCCCAGCACCTTCACGCCGTATTCCAGGCTGGCGAGGCCGTCGGTGTTGACGAAGTTGCCCGCGACTCGAACGATGAAGAGATCGCCGGGGCCCTGGTCGAACAGGAGTTCCGGGGCGACGCGGGCGTCGGCGCAGCCGACCACGCAGGCGATCGGGTATTGCGCGGCGGCCCGGGCGGCTCGGCCGGCGGAGAGATCCCGGTTCGCCGGCGTGTTGGCGGCGTAGCGCTTGTTCCCTTCGATCAGCCGGGCGAGGGCCTGATCGGGGGTGACGACGTTCGGGGCGGGCGTGTCGACGGCGGCTTCGGTCGCCGCGGAGACCCCCGTCGCCGCGGCGAACGGGCTGACCGCCGCGGCGGCCAGCAGGCTGCGGCGCGAGAAGGTAGGGGCATGCTGATCGCACACGGCTGCGGCTCCCGAAAAGTCTCGTCCATCTCGGGCTCGGTGTCCGTGCGTGGCCGTCGTCACGCTCCGGCCGTCTCGCAGGGGTCGGCACCGATCCGAGCCGCTTGACTCGTACCCTTCTAGGTTGCAACCGCAGAGTCCAAACTTTGCAGGAAGTTCGGGACGCGGGCCCCTGCGCGGGGCGGGCCATCCCCGTCATCCGATCCGAGTCACGATGGGCGCGCGGATGCTGGACGACGATTTCATCGCGCGGATCGACGATCTGCGGCGGAGATCCGGCTTTCGTCCGGCGCTCGCCCTGTATTGCCGCGACATGACCGAACCGGCGCGGATCCTGTGGCCGACCCACAAGATGCTCAATCAGTTCGGCCGCTATCTCGTGTCGTTCATGCTGATCCACAACGACTATGCCTGGCGTCGCCGCCAGGGACCGCGCCCGACGCTGACCGCTCTGCAGGCCATGGTCGGATCCAGCAGCCGGCAGACGGCCGCCTTCGTGTCGGCCTTGAAGGCCGCCCGCTTCGTCACCGTCGAAGCGGATCGGGAGGACGCCCGCATCAAGTGGCTGAGGGCGGCCCCCGCCCTGGTCGCCGAGATCGGCCGATCCGGGCGCCTGTTCGTGGCGGCCATGGATACGATCGAGCGCAGGCGGCCGGGGCTGGCCGGGCGGCTGGACGACACGGACCATATGGGAGAACTCATCCGCCGCTCGGCCGCGCATGTCCTGCGCCACGGCATGCTCATCGCGCCGTTTCCGCGCGTGCTGCGCTTCGCCATGCGCGATTGCGGCTATCCCTTGCTGACCGCCGTGATCGGCGCCCACTACGCCGCCACGATCCCCGGCGCTCCCGCCGCGCCGCCGCTCAGCCTTCGCACGTTGGCGGAGCGGTTGCGGGTCTCGCGCGCCCATATCGGCAATCTCGTCAGGGAGGCCGACGAGGCCGGATGGTTTCGGATCGAGGATCGTCGCGTGACGAGGTTCGACCCCTCGCTCCAGGAGGAGTTCGAACGCTGGGCCGCCGGTCAGATGATCTTCTACGACGATCTCGCCGCCGCGGTCTGCGAGAGCGCGTCCGATCGCTGCGCGGTTTAGGGAACCGGCTCGGCCATGACGGCGCCGCGTCGCGAAGGCGCCGCCGTCCCGGACCCGGGACGGCGCGCGCAGTGCGCTTCGGACCGGCCGAACCGACCGGTCCCGCTCAGCGGCCCTCGGCCTGGCGGCGGGTGATCAGCGTGCGATTCGGCTGGGCCTCGGCCTTGTCCTGCAGGAACGGGACGACGATGCGAAGCCAGCCGCGCGTTTCCTTGCCGCCGTAGTTGCGCTCCGCCACGTCGCGGGTGACGTAGCCCTGGACGTTCATGAAGCCGAAATTGTAGCCGACGAGACCGCCCACCGCGATCTGGCCCTGCTGCCGGTAGCCGACGACGTCGGTCTTGAGATCGGTCGAGGCGAAGGCGACCGGGCCGACCTGCCACTTGCCGAACTTCTTCGTCAGGGTGACGTCGAGATTGAGGTAGTCGGGATAGAGCGCGCCGTTGGGCGCGCGCGTCTCGAGCATGTGGCCGTAGAGCAGGTTGGCGGTGATCGCCCAGTCGTCGGCGGCGTAGGTGATCGCGAAGCGGTGGCTCAGCGAGGCCGACTGGGTGAGGAAGCGGGTCTCCCAGGGCAGGTAGCCGCCGAGGAGGTAGCTGACGCCGACCCCGTCGCCGAGATCCCAGGCGAGTTGGCCGGCGAGCAGGGGTTGGCCCCAGCCGCTGTTGTAGGGCGCGCCGCGCACGCTGGAGGCGGCGATCGGCGCCACGAAGACGAACTGCACCTGCCCGCCGAGGACGGAGAAGGGGGTCGCCCAGAGCAGGGTCGGCAGGTTGACGTTGCTCTCGGAGTCGAGCGGCGCGGTCTCGCGCACGCCGAAGCTCGACAGGTTCACGGCGTAGAAGCCTTTGGGGAACGGCGCACCGAACGGCACGCCCACCGTCTGGCCGGGCTGGGCGGCGGAGGCGGCGTGGGCGGCGGTGCCCCCGAGCCCCCACATGCCGGCGAAGGCGAGCCCGAGACGAGTTCCGAGACGGGCGATGACGGCTGCGCGATGTTTCACCAGGGTCCACTCTCCATCAGGAACGGAGCGGCCATGGGTTGCTTTGGTTCTTACCCGCTCTCGTTCAGCTTACCGACGGTCGAGCGGCTGCTTTTATTGCCGTCTCACTTTCAGAAACTCCTCGCGTGGCGCGTATGACACGGATCTTCCCGGGCACAGTTGGGTGCGCCCGAAGAAAACCGTGTTCGCTGATCGATCTCCTCCCGCCGGGCGGGCGCGGCCGGCCTTCCGTGCCGGATGCCTAACCCCGGCCTCCGGCGCTGCCGCGCTCCATCAGCGGCAGGAGGAAGAAGCCGGCGGCGAAGCCGCCGAGATGGGCGTCCCAGGCGATCGGTCCCTCGCTGCCCCCGAGCGGCAGGGCCAGGACGCCGAACAGCAGGTTGGTGACGAACCAGACCCCGAGGAACAGCACCGCCGGGCGGTTGCGCATCAGCTCCGGGATGGTCTGGAGCCTCGGCCGCGGCGGCAATTGCCAGGGTGCCCCGGCCATGAAGGGCGGCGGAGGCTGGAACACGAAGCGGGCCGCCGCCGCCATGAGGGCCGAGATGCCGGCGGAGGCGCCGACCAGCGGCATCAGGCTGTAGGGATCGACGAGGAGATGGACGACGGCGCCCGCGACGATCCCCGCGAGCGCCAGCAGGCCGTAGCGCAGGACGCCGTAGCGGCGGGCGACCGGGGTGCCGAAGACGGCGAGCCACACCGCGTTGAAGATCAGGTGCACCCAGGAGCCGTGCAGCAGGGCGTAGGTCGCCCCGGTCCAGGGGCTCGCCGACGGGTCGGCGACGAGATAGCGGGCGAAGGCCTGCCGTGCCGAGGCCATCTCGGGTCCGCCGGCCCCCTCCCCCGCCGCCCGGACGATCTCGGCCCCCGACGACGGATCGAAGGCGGCGGTCCAGCGGGCCGGGATGAAGGCGAGGTTGAGGAGCAGCGACAGGTCGAGATCGTCCGGCAGGACGGTGCGGACGAGGTGGATCCCGGCCAGCACCGCGATCGAGACGGTGACGATTCCCGGCAGGTTGAAGACGGGCACGCGGCCCTGGCGGGGCAGGTCGGGGGAGGCATCCATGCCGCACCATGTCGGGGGGAAGCGCGGCGCCGCAAGATCCAATCGGCACGGGGCGGCACGAGGTCGCTCAAATGCAAGCGAATCCCCCGACCGGCCGTTAAGGTTAAGGATGGGTTGCGCGAGCGTGGCCGAACGGGACGGCATAGGGTGTGCGGACGATAACCACGAACGGCGCACGAGGACGCTTTTCGTGCCGTACCGACCAAGAGCCGTGCCCATTCAGACCCGGGCCGTACCGATGCGGAACATCATGAAGCATCCGACCAGCCGTCAGCTTCACGCCTACTGGGACCGGCTGCGCGGAGAGAGGGCCGCGCCGGAGCGAGGCGAGATCGAGCCCGGCGAGATCCGCAACCTGCTCGCCGACAGCTTCATCCTGGAGACCGATCCGGTGCGGCGCGCGAGCACGGTGCGCTTGGCCGGCACCCGCCTGTGCGCCCTGTTCGGACGCGAATTGCGGGGCACCGCCTTCGTCGACCTCTGGGCCGAGCGACCCCAGTCCTTCACCGATCCCCGGCAGCTCATCGAGACCGTCGCTGGCGATACCGTGGGCGTGGTGGCGGGCCTGACCGGGATCACGGTCCGGGACGAGACCCTCGACCTCGAATTGCTGCTCCTGCCGCTGCGCCACCGCGGCAAGACCCAAGCGCGCATCCTCGGCGCCCTGAGCCCGCATTGCATCCCGTCATGGCTCGGCAGCCGGCCGATCCTGCGACTCGAGACCGTGTCCCTGAGGGTGCTCGAGACGGCCGCGCCGGAGCCGGCGGCGATGCGGACCTTCGCCGAGGGCCTGCCCGAACCCGCCAACGATGCCCGTCCGGTCCGGTTCGGTCACCTGCTGGTCCATGAGGGCGGGCGCGGCAACGCCTGAGCGTCCGCGCCCGGCACGGGGCCTCCCGCGCCGCTCGCGTGGTCGCCCGCGGCGCAGCCTCGGCGGGCATGCAAGCCTTTTGTAACCGTGGTGCGGTTAGTGATTCGGTTGGGACATCGAGACCGCCGAGCTGTCATGACCGAGCTCTCCCGATCCGGGACGGCCACCTCTCTGCCGGACTACGCTGCCGAACAGCGGCGGCACCAGCGGGTGCGCGCGACGCTGCTCGGCCGCTACATGCTGGCCGACCGGCGGGAATATCCCTGCCAGACCGTGGACATGTCGCCGGGCGGCGTGCGCCTGACCTGCGCCGTGATCGGTGCGCTGGGCGAGCGCGTGGTGCTGTATCTCGAGCAGATCGGCCGGTTGGAAGGGGTGATCGTGCGCCATCCGCCGCGGGGCTTCGCGATGCGAATCAACGCGACGCCGCGCAAGCGGGAGAAGATCGCGTCCCAGCTGATGTGGCTCGCCAACCGAGAGAGCCTCGGCCTGCCGGAGGGCCGGACCAACGAGCGCCTCGTTCCGAACCAGCCCGGCGTGACCCTGCGCCTGGAGAGCGGCCGCTTCATCGCCGCCCGAATCATCGACATCTCGATGTCCGGCGTGGCGCTCGCGACCTCCTCGTCCCCGCCGATCGGCACGCACATCCTGGTCGGCTCCACGCCGGGCCGGGTGGTGCGCTACTTCGAGGGCGGCATCGGCGCCCAGTTCATGCTGCCGATCTCGCCGGACCGCTTCCACGAGGGCATCACGCTCTGAGGCTCCGAGGCGGCCGGCCCCGCCTCGCCCGCGGGTGCGTGATCGCAACGATGACCGCCGCGTTGCCCGCGGGCCGAATCATCCTCGTCCGGCTGAGCCCGAACGGGTTAACGCGCCGGCTCCGCGTCGCGGCGAACTGATCCTGCACGCAGCGGCCGACACCCTCCTTTCGGATCATACCGTCTCCGGTTGATCACGTCGGTTTCTCCTCCGTCATCGCGAGGCGAAGCTGTGACAATCCAGGGCGCGACATCTCCGAAAAGGGCGCCCCCTGGATCGCTTCGGCTCCGCCTCGCGATGACGGGGTGGGGCAAGGCCCGAGGTGATCGAGCGGCGACCGGATCACACCCGGCCACGCCCTGCCGGCTGCGGACCCGCGCCGCCTTCGCGATTCCCTGCGCGGGACCGCGCGACCGCGGCCCGTTCGGCCGTCGCGCAGGGTTTCCCGCTCCCTAACGCGATCCCTCGCATTGGCCGCAGATCCGTGAGCCGCAATTCGCCCTCACGGACGGGCGGATCGTTGCCGGGGCAAATCGATAAAATTGCGCGGATCGACTTCAGCGCGGCGGAGGGGGTGCGGCGACATCCTGGCCTCGTTCGAAGGAAACGCCGCGATGCGCACCACCGGGACGGGTCATCTCAAGACGGGGCTCCAGATGGGGCTCTTGGCGTTGCTGACCCTCTGCGTCGGCCTCGTCAGCGAGACCGGGGCCCAGACCGCTCCGCAGATGATGGCCGCGCTCCCCGCGGCGAGCGCCGGCCTCATCCCCGGCGCCGAGGCCCGGCCGATCCTGGCCTGGACCGAGTTCTGCCAGTCCTATCCGGCGGAATGCGCCTTCGATCGCGCCGAGCCGGCCCGGATCGCGATGACCCCGGCCATCTGGTCGACGATCGTCTCGGTCAACCGCCGGGTGAACCGGACGATCGACCCCGTCACCGACCAGGAGCATTGGGGCCGGCCCGACCGCTGGGACCTCGCCGAGGACGGCCGCGGCGATTGCGAGGATTTCCAGCTTCTCAAGCGCCGGATGCTGGCCGCCGCGGGCCTGCCGCGCCGGGCGATGCGGATGACCGTGGTGATCGACGAGAAGGGCGAAGGCCACGCCGTCCTCACCCTCATCACCGACCGCGGCGACCTCGTGCTCGACAACAAGACCAACGCGGTGCTGACCTGGGCCCAGACCGGCTACGTCTTCATCAAGCGCGAGGGGCAGGACACCCTGGCATGGGTTTCGCTGGGCGGAGCCAGCTCGCCCGTCACGACGGCGAACCGCTGAGCGCGGCCCCGCTTCGCGGATCGCCTCCGCGCGGCCTGCGGAGAAAGGGCGGCCGGTGTGGCCGGATTGCCAGCCCGAGCCGGCTTGTCTCGCCGCGGCACTGGGAAGCGGCAATCCGCCTTCACCGTTCCTTCATTTTCGTATTGAGCCGGGCTTCGGCCCGTGCAAGCTTCGCCGGGAAACAAGGGGCTGCGGGACGGTCGGCCATGCGGTACGCGGTGCTTCGGGGCGTCGGCAACGGATCGGCGTTCCTCCGCGGGGACGTGAGACGGCGCCTCGGCCGGGCGGCCCATCTGTCCCTCGTCGGCGCGACCCTGCTGCTCGGCGGCGCCGCGGCGCCGGTCCAGCCGAGTCAGGCGCGCACCGCCGGCCTGCCCGAGGCGGGCAGTGCGGCCGATCCCGGCGCCCCCGCCCGCCCCGTCGCCGCCTGGAACGATTTCTGCGCCCGCTACCCGTCCGAATGCACGGTCGATCCCACGGAGCCGGCGGTCGTCACCCTGACGCCCGCGCTGTGGCACACGCTCACGACCGTCAACCGCCGGGTCAACGCCCGCATCAAGCCGATCACCGACATGGCCCATTGGGGCGTCGTCGATCGCTGGGATTTCCCCGATGACGGCTTCGGCGACTGCGAGGACATCCAGCTCCTCAAGCGCCGGATGCTGGTGGAGCGGCGCCTGTCCCGCCGGGCCCTGCGGATGACGGTGGTGATCGACGAGATCGGCGAGGGCCACGCGGTGCTGATGGTGCGCACCGACCGGGGCGACCTGATCCTCGACAACAAGACCAACGCGGTCCTGCCCTGGCAGCGCACCGGCTACAGCTTCGTCAAGCGCGAGGGGCAGGACGGAAAGGCCTGGGTCAGCCTCAACAACGACGCCTCGCCCGCCACCACCGCCAACCGCTGATCCGGATCGGCGTTCGGGCGTTGAAGGGCATGCCTCAGCCGCGCTCCGAACCGTTCTCGCTTCGCCCGCCCCGCCGCCGGGCCGGTCCGGCTCGGGCCGGGTCTCCCTTCCGCCGCGGCGGCGCCCCGTGATGCCGACCGAGGCCGCCCTCGCTTCCGCCCCGGATCCCGCGGCGGAGACCGACCTCCTCGCGGTGCTGCCGCTCCCCGCGCTGCTCCTGGAACCGTCGGAGGCCGGGGCGATGATCCGCGCCGCCAACCCCGCCCTGCTGCGGCTGACCGACCTCGGCGAGGCCGCGCTCGTCGGGCAGGGGATCGAGGCGCTGGCCTGCCACCACGGCGATCATGCCGGCTGGGCACCGTTCCGCGAGGCCCTGGCCCGCGGCGAGGCGGGACGCTTCGAGCTGCTGTTCGGCCGCGGCGGCGGCGCCTCGTTCTGGGGCGAGATCCACCTCGCCGCCCTGCCCGGCGGCGACGCCCCGCGCCTCCTCGGCCAGATCATCGACGTGACGCGGCGGCGGGACGCCGAGGATGCCCTCGCCCTGTCGCGGCAGCGGGAGGCGCTCGGGCTTCTGACGAACAGCGTCGCGCACGAATTCAACAACTTCCTGCAGATCCTGATCGGCTACATCGACGGGCTGAAGCGGCGCCTCGGCGACCGGCCGGAGCCGTTCATCCAGCGGGCCATCACCCGCTCCACGGAGGCCTCCGAGCGGGCCGCCGTGCTCACCCGGCAGCTCCTCGCCCATTCCCGGCGGATCGCGCCCGACCTGCGCCCGGTCGATCTCGGCGCGGCGGTGCTGGCGGGCCTCGACCGGCTGCGGCCGGGCCTGCCGCCGGGGATCGCGCTGGATCTGTCGATCCCCGACGGTCTGCCGCCGGCCCTGTGCAACCCGATCCAGCTGGAACTGGCGCTCGGCCACATCCTCGCCAACGCCTGCGAGGCCATGGCCGGGCGCGGCCGCATCGGCGTGACCCTGTTCGCGATCGAGCCCGGCGACCGCTCGCTGCAGCGCCCCGAGGCCGGGGCCGTCGGCCTCACCGTGACGGATTCCGGGCACGGCCTGTCGCCGGAGATGCTGTCGCGGGCGCTCGCCCCCTTCGCCACGACCCGCGAATCCGGCCGGGGCGCGGGGCTCGCCATCGTCCACGGCTTGATGAAGCGCCAGAACGGCACGATCTCGATCGAGAGCCGGCCCGGCGAGGGCGCGACCGTGCGCCTCGTCTTCCCCGCCGCGCGCTGAGCCGTTTGGGGTGTCCCGCACAGCGGTCGGAGTCCGGCGGATCGCGGAATCCGCCCCGCCGCGAAGAAAAGACGAGCTTGAACGGGACTAAAAACCCGCGCCGGACGTCTCCACATAGAGAAAGGGCATTTCGCCCTCTTCGGTGACCGAGGTTCTTTCAATGGCTTCCTCCCCCGCGCGCCGTCGGCGCGTCGTGACCCTCCTCGCGCTCGCGGCTTCGCTCGCCCTGGCGGCGCCCGCCGTCGATGCACGGCCGGGCGGCGGCGTCGGTTCGGGCTCGCGCGGCTCGAAGACCTTCAGCGCGCCGCCCTCCACCGCGACCTCGCCGGGCGCGATGGGTCCGATCCAGCGCTCGCAGACGAGCCCGAGCCCGGGCTTCAACAATCCCGGCATGGCGGCCCAGAACGGCGGTTCGCGCTTCGGCGGCGGCTTCCTCGGCGGCATGCTCGGCGCGGGCCTGATCGGCGCCCTGCTCGGTGCCGGCCTGTCGGGCGGCCTCGGCGGCATCGGCTCGTTCATCGGCCTGATCTTCCAGATCGGCCTGATCGCGCTCCTCGTGATGCTGGTCGTGCGCTTCTTCCGCCGCCGCCAGGAGGGCAACCAGCCCGCCATGGCCGGCAACGCCCCCCTTGCCCGCTCCGGACTGCCGCCGGAAGGCGGCATGCAGGGTGGCATGCAGGGTGGAATGAACGCCGGCATGAACCCGATGGGCGGCGGCCTCGGCGGCGGTGCCCGCCCGCAGCCGATCCAGGTCCAGCCGGACGACTTCCAAGCCTTCGAGCGCTCGCTCAACGAGATCCAGGGCGCCTATGGCCGCGAGGACGTCGCCGCCCTGCGCCGTCTCGCGACGCCGGAAATGGTCGGCTACTTCGAGGAGGATCTGCGCGCCAACGCCGCCCGCGGCGTGGTCAACCGGATCTCGGACGTGAAGCTGCTCCAGGGCGACCTGTCCGAGGCGTGGCGCGAGGGTCGGGTCGAGTTCGCCACCGTCGCCATGCGCTTCTCGCTGCGCGACGAGGTGTTCGAGCGCGCCACCAACCGCCACGTCGAGAACGGCCCGCAGGAGGCCAAGGAGTTCTGGACCTTCGTGCGCGAGCCCGGCGGCCCGTGGCTGCTCTCGGCGATCCAGCAGGGCCGCTGAGCGGTCTCAGACCTTCAACGAAAAGGGCGTCCGGCGAGAGCCGGGCGCCCTTTTTCGTGATGAAGCACGGCTCCCGTCATTGCGAGGCGGGGCCGAAGCAATCCAGGGCTCGACGTGTCCGAACGATACGCCAGGGCCCTTCCGCCCACTCATCCCGTTTCCGGTTGATCGCCTTGGTCAGAGCAGGGCCTGTCCCCTCCCCCTTGTGGGGAGGGGTTCGGGGTGGGGGTGGTGCAGAAGGCACCGCACCGCCTCATCCTGAACCACCCCCACCTCCTGCCTCC
>NZ_JBELQE010000028.1:0-25022 GCF_040270385.1 Methylorubrum podarium
GGGGGGGTTTCTCTACCTCGGGGCGGAACCATTAATCGAGTCCCGGGCCGCAGCGGGAGCCGGGGGGGGGGGGGGCCTGGTCGTCGCAGGAGGCTTCGCCGCCGGGGCAGGCGAGACGGATATGGTAGTGGTAGTTGTGTCCGTACATCGGGCGCACCTTGGTGAGCCAGCCGCGATCCCCACCGGCCTCGCGGCACAGGGCCTTCTTGATCGCCGCGTTGACGAAGATCCGCGCCACCTCCGGCTGCTTGGCCGTCAGGCGGATCAGCGCCGTGTGCTGGCGCGTCCAGACGTCCGGGTCGATATCGAGCCGGTCGGAGCGCACGACGTTCGTGGCCGAGGTCTCCTCGCGCTCGGCCCGGCTCATGCGGTGATCGGGCATGGGCGTGAGCCAGACGTCCACGTCGAGGCCGAGCTGGTGCGAGGCGTGGCCGGTGAGCATCGGACCGCCGCGGGGCTGCGACATGTCGCCGACGAGGAGGCCCGGCCAGCCGGCCTGCGGCGCGCGGGCGGCGAGCCGCTCGATGAAGTCCACGAGATGGGGCGTGCCCCACATCCGGTTGCGCGAGGGCCGCATGACCTGCCAGTTCGCGCCGTCCATCGCCAGCGCCTCGCCGCCGGAGAAGCAGCCCTTCGCGTAGGAGCCGTAGGAGCGGGCCGCACCGCCGGCCGGCCCGGTGACGCGGCCGAATAGGGCCTTGGCCGGCGTCGAGGGATCGTCGGGATTGGCCAGCGGCGGCAGCGGCTTCGGGTTGACGCTGCCGCGGTCCTGCGCCGCGGCCGGGCCGATCAGCACCGGCAGGGCGAGCGCGAGGGCGGGGAGGGTCAGGCGGGTCAGCGGCATGCGCGTCGGCTCGTCCGGGATGGCGGGGCAGGGGCGGAGCGGGCCGGAACGTGACCGGCCGCATGGGCGTTTTTTATGGCAAGCTGTAACAACGTTGCAGGATGACCGCCATGGATCAGGTTCGTTCCGACAATGCGACCGATGGTGCGATCTCCGCGGCGCTGACCCATAGCCTGATCGCCAGCGACCGCGTCATCGGCACCGAGGTGCGCCGGGTGGACGGGAGCAAGGTCGGCCGCATCGAGCGGCTGATGCTCGACAAGCGCTCGGGCCGCGTCGCCTACGCGGTGATGAGCTTCGGCGGCTTCCTCGGGATGGGCGAGGAGTACTACACGCTGCCCTGGGCGGTGCTGCGCTACGACACCGGGCTCGACGCCTACGTCGTCGACATCACCGAGGCGCAGCTGCGCGACGCGCCCGCCCGCTCGCCGGAGGGCGGCGACCCGGAGGACGAGCGCGCCTGGGAGGAGCACGTCCACCGCTACTACAACGCGGCGCCGTATTGGGGGATCTGAGGACCCTCTCGCCGAAGTGCGGTCAAGGCCGCGTCAAAAAGCCGATCGGCTCCCGTGGCGGCTGGCCGAGCCAGACCAGAACCGCTCCGAGACCGAGCCCGAACAGGGCTGCCGGAACGAGGCCGAGCGGCGTCAGCAGCACCGTCTCCGCCCAGGGCGCGGCCTGCCGGATCGTCGCCCCGAGGGCGGTGATCCGCTCCTGCGGCAGGGACTGGATCAGTTCGGCGAGGCTCGTCACCCGCAGGCCGTTGTTGGCGATGGAGCGGGCGCCGTCGTAGCAGAGCTGCACGAAGCCGGCCGCCATCACCACGAGCCCGAGAGCCCGGCTGAGGAACGGCAATCCGAGAAAGCGGGAGACGGTTCGCAGCATGTTCGCCCTCGCGCGGAGGCGGGTGACCGGCCACCGCGACGCTTCCGGCCTGAGTAGGCCGAGGCCGCCGCTCAAGGCAAGCCGCCGGCTCCGGCCTCCCGGCGCGGCGTCGCCGCCCGCGCCGTCGCGCGGGCGAGCAGCACGGCCCCGAACAGCGCCGAGAGCAGCGAGCCGCCGAGCACGCCGAGCTTGGTCTCGGTCTCGTGCAGCCCGTCCGTGAAGGCGAGCGCGCCGATGAACAGGCTCATGGTGAAGCCGATGCCGCACAGGAGCGCGACGCCGTAGACCTGGACCCAGGTCGCCCCCGCCGGGCGGGAGACGAGGCCCAGCGCGGCGGCGAGGCGCACGCTCGCGAAGATGCCGACCTGCTTGCCGAGGAACAGGCCGAGGGCGACGCCGAGGGTGACGGGCTCGATCAAGGCCCGCGCCGGCAGGCCCAGCAGCGTCACCCCGGCATTGGCGAAGCCGAAGACCGGCACGATCAGGAACGCGACCCAGGGTGCGAGGGCGTGCTCCAGCCGGTGCAGCGGCGAGGTCGTGTCCTCCGGCCGGCCCGGGCTCGGGCGGATCGGCACGAACAGGGCGAGCAGCACCCCGGCCACGGTGGCGTGGACGCCGGAGCGCAGTACGAAGACCCAGAGCACGAGGCCGGCGAGAAGGTAGGGGAGGAGCGCGCGCACGCCGAGGCGGTTGAGGGCGAACAGCACCGCCAGCATCCCGGCGGAGGTTGCCAGCATCGTCGCGTCGAGCTGCCCGGTATAGAACAGCGCGATGATGATGACGGCGCCGAGATCGTCGACGATGGCCACCGCCGACAGGAAGATCTTGAGCGAGACCGGCACCCGCGAGCCCAGCAGCGCCAGGACGCCGAGGGCGAAGGCGATGTCGGTGGCCGCGGGGATCGCCCAGCCCCGGGCGGTGGACTGGCCGGCATTGAAGGCGAGGTAGACGAGCGCCGGCACGGCCATGCCCGCGGCGGCGGCCAGTCCCGGCAGCACCCGGTCGGGCCAGGTGCGCAGGCGTCCGTCGATGGCCTCACGCTTGATCTCGAGGCCGACCAGCAGGAAGAACACGACCATCAGGCCGTCGTTGATCCAGTGCATCAGGCTCAAGGGCCCGAGATGGATGTGAAGGACGTCGTGGTAGGTCTGCGCCAGCGGCGAGTTGGCGACCGCGAGCGCGGCGCCCGCGGCGGCCATGAGCACGATGCCGCCGGCCGCCTCGTTGGTGAGGAAGCGGCGCGTCGCCGAGAGCGGGCGGCGCAAGGGACGCGGCAAGGCGCGGACGGAGCGAGGCGGCGTTTTCATACCGTCGGGTTGCCGGCCCCGGGCCGGACCCGCAACCCGGCGGCCGCGAAAAAGATCACGAGGCGGGCGCCAGCGCCGCCCGGATCAGCCGCTTGCCGTCCTCGCTCGACCATTCCGCCGGACCCTTCATCACGCCGAGCGTGCAGCCCTTGGCATCGATCAGCATCGTCGTCGGCAGCCCCGTCGATCCGACCGCCGACTGGATCGCCGGAAGCACCTTGCCCTCGGGGTCGCCGTAATAGGTCAGGTGGGCGATGCCGTTGGCCTTGAACCAGGCCGGCGGCTTGTCGAGGTTGCGCGTCTCGACATTGATCGCCACCACCTGAAAGGCGTCGCCGCCGAGTTCCGCCTGAAGACGGTCGAGGGCCGGCATCTCGGCCTTGCAGGGGGCGCACCACGTCGCCCACAGGTTCACCAGCAGCAGCTTTCCGCGCAGGGCCGCGAGATCGGCCGGCGCCCCGTCCGGGCCCTTGAAGGCGACGGCCGGAGCCGGCTTCGGGGCGGCGGAGGCGTCGAAGGCCGCGACATCGCCGCGGGCGAGCGGCGCGAGCCGGGCCGCCGCGGGGGTGGCCTCGGCGCAGGGACCGGAGGCCGTGAGGTTGCCGAGGTTCGAGCCCGTCCCGTATAGGGCGAGGCCGCCGACGAGGACGGCGGCGAGCACGCCGCCCGCGGCGAGGATTGCGGCAGGGATTTTCGGGGTCGCCGTCACGGCCGAGCCTCGTTTCGCGTGCGGAAGGTGGGATCAGCCATGAGCAACCGGATGTGGGGCGGCCGCTTCGCCAGCGGCCCGGCCGAGATCATGGAGGAGATCAACGCCTCCATCGGGTTCGACAGGCGGCTCGCGCCCCAGGACATCCGCGGCTCGCTGGCGCATGCCGCGATGCTGGGGCGCCAAGGCATCCTGCCGGCCGAGGATGTGGCAGCCATCGAAGCCGGGCTCAAGTCCGTCGAGGCGGAGATCGAGCGCGGCGAATTCGTCTTCCGGCGCGAGTTGGAGGACATCCACATGGCGGTGGAGAGCCGGCTGACGGAGATCGTCGGCCCGGCGGCCGGGCGCCTGCACACCGCCCGCTCGCGCAACGATCAGGTCGCCACCGACATGCGGCTGTGGGTGCGCGACACGCTGGACGCGCTCGACGCGCAGGTCGCCGACCTGCAGCGGGCGCTCGCCGAGACGGCGCTGAAGCATGCCGGGACGGTGATGCCGGGCTTCACCCACCTGCAATCGGCCCAGCCCGTCACCTTCGGCCACCATTGCCTCGCCTATGTCGAGATGCTGGCGCGCGACCGCGGCCGGTTCCGCGACGCGCGGGCGCGGCTCAACGAATGCCCGCTCGGCTCGGCGGCGCTCGCCGGCACGTCGTTCCCGATCGACCGGCACGCCACCGCGGCGGCTCTGGGCTTCGACCGGCCGACGGCGAACTCGCTCGACTCCGTGGCCGACCGCGATTTCGCCCTGGAATCGCTCTCCGCCGCCTCGATCTGCGCGGTCCACCTCTCGCGCTTCGCCGAGGAACTGGTGGTGTGGACCTCGGCCCAGTTCGGCTTCGTCAAGCTGTCGGACGGCTTCACCACCGGCTCGTCGATCATGCCGCAGAAGCGCAACCCCGACGCCGCCGAGCTGGTGCGGGCCAAGGCCGGCCGCATCATCGGCGCGCTCACCGGCCTGCTCATCGTGATGAAGGGCCTGCCGCTCGCCTATTCGAAGGACATGCAGGAGGACAAGGAGGGCACCTTCGACGCCCTGCAATCGCTCTCCCTGTGCCTCGCCGCCATGGCCGGCATGGTGCGCGACCTCGAACCCGTGGCCGAGACGCTCAAGCGCGCGGCGGGCTCCGGCTACGCCACCGCCACCGATCTCGCCGATTGGCTGGTGCGCGAGCTGAACATGCCGTTCCGGCAGGCGCACCACGTCACCGGCCGCGTCGTCGCCGCGGCCTCCGCGCGCGGCATCGGCCTGGAGGCGCTCTCCCTCGGCGACATGCAGGCGATCGAGCCGGGGATCACGGAGGCCGTCTTCGCCGTTCTCGGCGTCGAGAATTCGGTCGCGAGCCGCACCAGCTACGGCGGCACCGCGCCGGACAACGTGCGCCGGCAGGCCCAAGCCTGGCTCGAAAATCTCGGCCCTGTGGAGAAGTAGGGTTAGCCCCGCGGGAACAGGCACGGAAAATGCCGCGTTCAGGTTTCAGCTAACTGAGCTTGGCTATCCGACCGTCCGAACCCGCGGAGTGCCGTCGATGAACGTTGAGAGTTGGATCACCGTCGAGGAGACCCCGGCCCTGGCGGCGGAGGCGATGGCCGTGATCGACGCCCGCCTCGGCCGGCTGACGGATGCGGAGCGCGACGCGTTCTGGGCCTCGATCCGCAAGGCCTACAACACGCCCTACAACGATCCGGCGAAGCCGGCCCAGCCGAAGCCGGCGGAGCCGGCGCCCGGCACCGCCCCGGCGGCCGTCGAGATCCGTCTTCCCGAGGTCGATCCGTCGATCGACCTGCCGGCGGCCGCGCTCGCCGCCGCGGCCCTGACCGCCGAGGTTCTGACCGCCGAGATGCGGGCGGCCTGAGGCCGCACGCGACGCTGGACGGCCGCATCGCCCGGTGCGGCCCATGCCCTCCTTCGGTTCATGCCCGTTTTCGACCGTTTTCGGTTGATCGGGGCGGGCAGGGCTTTCCTGTTCCGCTGCGGCCCGTCATCCTGACGGTGCGTGAAGATGGCCGGCCCGGCCGTCCGTACACCCGAGTAGAGATGCAGCGGCACCGCCTTTCGATCCTTCGCCCCGCCTCCCGTCCCGTCGCGGCCCTCGTCCTGTCCGCCTTGACCGCGGCGGCGCTGACCACCCCGTCCGGGCAGGTCCTGGCGCAGGAGGGTGTGCAGGGCGCCGAGATCATCCCCGCCCGCGCGAGCCGCCGCAAACCGAAGAGTTCGGCCCTGCCGCCGGGCATGCAGCAGGCGGTGCCGCTGGCGGTGTTCGGCGACTGGAACGTCTTCACCAACGGTTCGCAGGGCCGCGACAAGCTCTGCTACGTCATCGCCCAGCCGACGACGCGCAGCCCCAAGACGCTCGCGCGCGACACCGGCTACTTGTTCGTGACCTTCCCCAAGGGCGGTGCCCAGGGCGAGATCGCGGTGATGCTCGGTTTCAAGCCGAAGCCCGCCGCGGCGCAAGCCCGGCCCGGCGCGGCGGCCGCCCCGAGCGACCCGTACCTGACGGTGGGCACCACCCGCTACGGCCTCGTGGTGAAGGACGAGAACGCCTGGATCCAGAACCAGGCGGACGAGCCGCGCATCGTCACCGAGATGGGCCGGACCCAGACCGCCACGGTCCGCACCACCTCTCAGCGCGGCAACACGACCCAGGACGACTACGCGCTGGGCGGCTTTTCGGATGCGCTCAAGCGCGCCCGCGAGGAGTGCAAGTAAGGTCAGCCCTCGCGGTCAGGGCCGGCTGTGGCGGTGGACGGCCTGATGCGGTTTCCGGTCGTCACCTCGGACTTCGACCCAAGCCCGTCATCGCGAGGCGGAGCCGAAGCGATCCAGGGCGCGACCTGTCCGGAACAGTCGCGCCCTGGATTGCCACGGCTTCGCCTCGCAATGACGAAAGAGTCACCGAAGCGATCAGGCGGAGACGGAGAGAAGAAAGCCGGCGACGCCTCTCGGTGCCGCCGGCTTTCTCGTTCGTGGGTCGTGCGAGTGAAATCACACCGCGCGCAGGCGCGGCGGGCGGCCCTTCTCGCGGGCGGCGCGGGCGGCCTGCTCCACGGTGCGGAACAGGGTGCCGTCGAGGCCGTCGAAGCGGCGCTCCGACGAGAAGAAGCGGACACCGCCGCGCTCGGGCACGGCAATGCCGGCGGTGATCTCGCCGACCTCGATCACGCGGGCCGGCGCGGCTTCGGCGCCGGAGAGGTCGAGCGCGTCATCGTCGAAGTAAGCGGTCTGGACACGGGTCATGACGGAGTGAACTCCTGCGGCCATCGTCGGCCGATTGTCGGCGAGGCGTTCGCGGGCGCTGGATCGTTGCATCGTCGGCCGCCGGAAACCGGGGCCGCCTTTCGCGGCGATGCTCTAGCCCACGGATGTGACTGTCCGCCGACAACACCCCCGCACCCGGCCGTTCCGGGCGCGGGACCGTTTCGAAGTCTTCCAAATAAAAAGACCGATCAAGGCAAGTCCTCCTCTCTTGCGAGGACCACGGCGCAAGTGCGCCGTGATGCATTAGCGTTTGATAACGCGGCGCAAGCGTGCCACTACAAATCACCGCGGCGCGAACTGGTTCGCACGTCCTTAAGATGAGTGGTCGAACCGCAACCGTCAACGGAATGTTATTTCGAAGTTCAGCTTGACAGGGAAAGATCGCGCCGCGATTCGCGTCGTGTTTGGCGCGTCTCACCTGTCCCGCGAGGCGCTTAGCCTCGCTCGTTCCCGTCCCGCCGTCGCGCGGTGCGGCCCACGGTCGCCGGGCCGAGGCGCGCCGGACCGGCGATGGGGGCCGCGGCGTGCGGTTCGGCACCGGTTCCACCCCCTCGAACGCGGCCGGGAAGAAGACGCACGAAGCGGCGACGACCCGGGGCGCGGGACCGCACTCGGGATGTTCGAGGTCACCCGCACGTCGCGACCCATCCTCCGCGGCGGCAGGCTCGCCCCGGTTACGGCCTGAGGCCAGCGCGTCCGGTGCTCGCTGCGGCGCCCTCAGCCCGCGGCGAGGATGCGCCCGAGCTCGGCATGGGCGGAGAAGACCGTGGCGGCGCCGGCCGCGAGCAGGTCGCGGCCGGTCCGGTCGTGGCCCCAGTGACCGCCGCCGGTGAAGCCGACGACCCGCATCCCCGCGGCGCGGGCCGCCTGCACCCCCGGCACGCTGTCCTCGATCACGAGGCAGCGTTCGGGCGCGACGCCCATCCGCTCCGCCGCGAACAGGAACAGGTCGGGGAAGGGTTTTCCACGCGCGACCTGGGCGGAGGAGAAGACGCGGTCTTCGAACAGCGGGAGCAGGCCGGTGAGCCCGAGGGAGCGGCGCAGGCGCACGGGGTCGCTGCTGGAGGCGACGCAGAAGGGCAGGTGCAGAAGGCCCAAAGCCTCGGCGATGCCGGCCATGGCGGTCAGCTCCGCCTCGAAGGCATCGAGCGTCTCCGCCTTGACCCGCTCGACGAAGCCGTCCGGGGCGATCACCCCGTCCTCGCGGGCGACCCGCTCCATGATCGAGGTCATGGAGGTGCCGGCGAACCGCTCGCGCACCGCGTCGAGGTCGATCGCGAGCCCGATCCCGTTGAGACCGCGGGTCAGGGTCGCGAGGCTGATCGGCTCGCTGTCGATCAGCACGCCGTCGCAGTCGAAGATCACGAGGGCGAGGGGAGGCGAGGCGGGGATAGCGTCCGTCATCGGCGGCCCGTCTCGCACGGGCTCGCCGGCACCGCAACGCGGTTGTCGCCTCGCGTGCCGGCGTGTAGCCCGGCAGGATGCGCACCTATCTCGGCCTCGCCACGACCTTCCACGATCCGGCGCTCGCCCTCGTCGGGCCGGACGGGACCGTGCTGTTCGCGGAAGCCGCCGAGCGCTACCTGCAATACAAGCGCGCGCCGAACTGCGAGCCCGATCCCGGCACCCGCATGGCGGGCCTGCTGAAGCGCCACGTCCCGCAGGGCACGGAGCTCGTCATCGCCACCTCCTGGGGCGAGCAGTTTTCCGATTTCCTGAAGGGGCAGGCGGCTTCGGGCGCCTTCGACCTGCCGGCGCTCGCCCAGCACCCGTCCACCCTCAACCGCTCCTTCGTGCCGGAACGGGCCGAGCGGGTCTTCGTCGCCGACCTCCACGCCATGCAGGCGCGGGCCGGCAACGGCACCATCCTGGCGCTCGACAACGAGACCCGCGGCTTCGGCGGCAAGCCGCGGGCGACCGTCGCGGGCCGGCGCCGCTACGCCCACCACCTCGCGCACGCCGCCTACGCCCTGTGGGGCAGCCCGTTCGACGAGGCGACCGCGCTGATCGTCGACGGCATGGGCGAGACCGGCGCCGCGGCGATCTACCGCCTGAAGGACGGACGGATCGAGGAGGTCCGGCGCCAGCGCGGGCGCGGCTCGGTCGGCTTCCTCTACGGGCTGGTCACGGACCTCGCCGGCTTCGACCAGATCAAGGGCGAGGAATGGAAGATCATGGGGCTCGCCCCCTACGGCCGGACCGACCCCGACCTGATGGCGATCCTGCGCCGCCTCTACACGGTGGAGGACGGGCGGCTGAAATTCGCCGACGAGGCCACGGTGCAGGCGGTCGCCGCCGAGATTCTGTCGCGGCGCCCCTCCGACGTCGGCGAGCAGGGCTGGGCCGACCTCGCCCGCTGCGGCCAGGACATCTTTTCGGAGCTCATGGACGTGCTCGTCGCCGAGGCGTGGCGGCTCGCGCCCAGCGAAAACCTCGTCATCGCCGGCGGCTGCGGGCTCAACTCCTCCTATAACGGCCGCGTGCTCGGGCGCTCGGGCTTCAGGCGCCTGCACGTTCCCTCGGCCCCGGCCGACGACGGCAACGCCATCGGCGCCGCGTGGCTGGCGCTCGCCGAGGATGATCCCGATTGGAAGGGTCCGGCGCGGGCGACGCGCCCGCTCACGCCCTATCTCGGCTCGACCGTCTCGACCGAGCCGCTGGAGCGGATGGCCGAGTGGGAACCCCGCGCCCGGTGCCTCGGCCACGAGGGCGTGACGCGGGAGGCGGCCAAGATCCTCGCCGAGGGCGGGCTCGTCGGCTGGGTCCAAGGCCGGGCGGAGTTCGGCCCGCGGGCGCTCGGCAACCGCTCGATCCTCGCCGACCCGCGCCCGGCCCACGCCAAGGAATCGCTCAACGCCAAGGTGAAGTACCGCGAGGCGTTCCGCCCCTTCGCGCCCTCGATCCTGGCCGAGGCCGGGCCGGACTGGTTCGAGGACTATTCCGACAGTCCCTACATGGAGCGGACCCTGGTCTGGCGCGACGCGGTGCGCGCGCGCGTTCCGGCGGTGGTCCATGCCGACGGCACCGGCCGTCTCCAGAGCGTGACGCGGGCGCGCAACCCGGCCTACGCGACGCTGATCGCGGCCTTCGCGGAGCTGACCGGCGTGCCGATCCTGCTCAACACGAGCTTCAACGTGATGGGCAAGCCGATCCTCCACACGGCGGAGGACGCGATCCTGATGTTCTACACCACCGGCCTCGACGCCATCGTGGTCGAGGACTGGATCCTGACGAAAAAGGCGCCGGCCTGAGGCCGACGCCCTTCGTTCCCGCACGCGGAGAACCCGCGAAAAGCTACTCGCAGACCTCGACACGGCGGTAGGTGAACTCGACCTCGTCGAGCCAGACCTTGCGGCGCTCGTAGTGGCAGATCGGACCCCGCCGCGGCGGCGGCGCGACGTAGACCGGCTCCTCCTCGACATAGACCCGGCGCGCGGGCGGCGGCGGCGGAGGCGCGGCGCCGTTGAGGAGCGCGCCGACGGCCAGGCCACCGATGACGCCGGCGGCCGCGCCGCCGATCAGGGCACCGTTGCGGCCGTCACGGGCGGATACCGGAGCAGCGGAGAGGAGGGCGGTGCCGAGAAGCGCCGCGCAGACGCTCTTCCGGGCGAGGATGTGGAGGGACAGGGCGGGCACGGGAACCGATCCTTTGGACAACCGGATTGATCAGGCAAGGAACCGATAGGCACTTGGCCCTGAACTAATCCGGTCAAGCTTAAGGATTGGCGAACGCGCCGTTGCCGCCGGTTCAGATCATCGCGTCGAGGCTTGTCACGACCGCGCGAGGCGGCTGGTCCGGATACTCGTCGGGTTGGCCCTTCCGGTTCACCCAGACGGCGTCGAAGCCGAAACCGGCGGCACCGGCGATGTCCCAGCGGTTCGAGGAGAAGAACAGCACGTCGCGCCGTTCGGTGCCGATCCGGTCGAGAACCAGTTGGTAGGCGGCGGGCGCCGTCTTGAAGGTTTGCACGGAATCGACCGAGAGCACCGCGTCGAGCCGGTCGCCCAAGCCCGCCGCGGCCACCGCCCGCTCCAGCATCGCCGCGTTGCCGTTGGAGAACAGGGCGGTCCTCACGCCCCGCCCGCGCAGGCGCTCCAGCATGCCGGGCACCTCGTCGTAGGCGTCGAGATCGCGATAGGCGTCGAGGAGCGTTTCGCGGTGGGCCCGGTCGATCTCGGGGTGCTGCGCCAGGGCGAAATCGAGAGCGCGCTCGGTCAGGTCCCAGAAGGCGACGTAGCGGCCCATCAGGCCGTGCACCCAGGAATATTCGAGCTGCTTGGTCCGCCACAGCTCGGACAGGCTTTTTGCCCGCGATCCGAGGGCGTCGGCGTGGCGCGCGACCGCCGAATGCACGTCGAACAGCGTGCCGTAGGCGTCGAAGACGGCGTGGCTCTTGCCCGCGAGGAGGTCTGGATCGCTCATGCCGCCTGAGATGGTGCAGGCGTCGACGACCTACCTGCGGCGCAAGCGCACGCCGAAGATCCCCATCACCGCGAGCAGGGTGCCGGCATAGGCGAGCGCCCCGGCGAGCCCGAGAAGCGCCAGCACCGCGATCTCGCGGAAATGGGGGAGGGCGGGCACGATCCGCTCGGCGAAGGGAAGGCCGTAGACGGCGAGCCCCGCCAGCACCGCGCTCGCCACGACGACGGCGGCGACGGTGACGCCGAGCACCCGCCCCGGCGCGGTCCAGCCGCGGCGCAGAGCCAGCCCGTAGAGCAGGGCGAGGTTGATCCACTGGCCGATGGCGGTGGCGAGCGCGAGGCCGGCGACGCCGTAGGGACCGGTCAGCACCAGCTTGAGCGCGACGTTGACGGCGATGGCGGTCAGCGAGGCGTAGAGCGGCGTCGTCGTGTCCTGGCGGGCGTTGAAGCTCGCCACGGCCGAGCGCACCAGCACCACGGCCGGAAGCGCCAGGCCGTAGGCCGCCAGCACCGAGGCCGCGCGGGCGGCGTCCTCGGCGGTGAAGGCGCCGCGCTGGAACAGGGCCGCCATGATCAGCCCCGGCAGGGTCAGGAAGGCGACCATGAAGGGGGCCGAGAGCGCCAGCGAGAAGCCGGCGGCCCGGTTCTGCGCCGCGTGCGCGCCGGCCACGTCGCCCGCGGCGATGCGCCGGCTCATCTCGGGCAGGAGCACCGTGCCGGCGGCGATGGCGATGACGCCGAAGGGCAGCTGATAGAGCCGGTCGGCGTAATAAAGCGCCGAGACCGCGCCGGTCGGCAAAAAACTCGCGATGATGGTGTCGGCGAAGGCCGCGATCTGGAACCCGGCCGAGCCGATCACCGCGGGACCGAGGATCTTGAAGAAGCGGATCAGGTCGGGATCGCGCAAGGCCGGCTTCGTCAGCCGCGGGGCGTAGGCGCGGGCCCGCGCATCCCACCACACCAGCGCGAATTGCAGCACCCCGGAGACCGACACGCCCCAGGCCGCGGCATAGGCCGCGTTCGGGAACAGGAAGGCGAGCGCGAGGGCCGCCAGCATGGCGAGGTTGAGCAGCACCGGCGCGCCGGCCGCGGCGGCGAAGCGCCGATGCGCGTTGAGGATGCCGGAGAACAACGTCACCAGCGTCATGAACAGCAGGTAGGGGAAGGTGATCCGCGTCAGGCTGACCGCCAGCGCGAACCGCTCCCCGTCCTCCGAGAAGCCCGGCGCCAGCGCCCGCACGATCCAGGGCATCGCCGGGAGCGCGAGCGCCAGCAGCGCCACCTGCACGATCAGCATCAGGGTGAAGACGCGGTCGGCGAAGCGCGCGGCGGCCCCGGCCTCGCCCGCCTGCTCCAGATGGGTGTAGGCCGGCACGAAGGCGGTGTTGAACGCGCCCTCGCCAAAGATCGCGCGAAAATGGTTCGGCAGGCGGAAGGCGACGACGAAGGCATCCGCCACCGGCCCCGCGCCCATCACCGCGGCGGTGACCACGTCGCGGGCAAAACCCGTGACCCGCGAGACCAGGGTCCAGCCGCCGACGGAGAGGATCGAGCGGATCATTTTTTGGCAAGCGGTCCCGTGCGAACGGCCGATCCCCCTCCCGCCCTCATCCTGAGGCGCCGCGAAGCGGCCTCGAAGGATGAGGACGGGAGGGGGATCACCCTGTCTCGGCATTAGGCTGCAGGGGCGAGGCGCGGATAGGGCCGCAGGGTCACGCCGCGCACGAAAAAGCCGCCCCGTCGGCCAACGGGGCGGCCGCCTTACGCCGGCAAGCGGGACCGGATCAGGCCTTCGCCTCGCCGTACAGCTTCTCGACATACTCCCAGTTCACGAGGTTCTCGACGAACGCCTTGAGGTAGTCGGGGCGACGGTTGCGGTAGTCGATGTAGTAGGAGTGCTCCCACACGTCCACGCCGAGGATCGGGGTGGCGCCGTGGACGAGCGGGTTCTCGCCGTTCGGGGTCTTCAGGATGGCGAGCTTGCCGTCCTTGACCGCGAGCCAGGCCCAGCCCGAGCCGAACTGGCCGACGCCGGCCTGGATGAAGTCGGCCTTGAACTTCTCGTAGCCGCCGAGATCCTCGTCGATCTTCTTGGCGAGCTCGGCCGGGGGCTGGCCGCCGCCGTTGGGCTTCATCCAGTTCCAGAAATGGAGGTGGTTGTAGTGCTGGCCGGCGTTGTTGAAGAGCGCCTGGTTGGTGTTGTAGCTCGCCCTGACGATCTCCTCGACGCTCTTGCCCGCGAGATCGGTCCCTTCCAGCAGCTTGTTGCCGGTGTCGACATAGGCCTTGTGGTGCTTGTCGTGGTGGAACTCGAGGGTTTCCTTCGACATGTAGGGGCCCAGCGCGTCGTAGGCGTAGGGCAGCTCGGGCAGGGTGAACGTCATGCGTGTCTCCTGGGTTGTCCGGGTCTCGCGGGGAGCGAAGGCGGAGCGCGCGGGCGGTTTGCGGCGCGCGGCCGGCGAGGTGACGGGCGGGTAGGTAAGTCGGTGGGCCGGGCTCGGCAACGCCGCCGGCGCCGGATCCGCGCGCATGTCACCGGAGAGAGCGCGGCATCCACCGTTTTGCGCAGGGTGCCGGCCTCCGAAGGCTCCCGGCACCGCGCGGAAAGACCTTCGGCCGGGACTCGGCTGTGCATGGAGCGACGGAAAGGCCGGTTTCCAGAGGGGACCGGGCCGTGCGATTTTGCAATGCGCGGGCGGGGGGTTATCTTGTAACCGTCACGCCGCCCGCGACAGTCACGTCGAGAGTACCATGGTCGTCGCGCTGCTCGCGCTCAGTTCCGTCATGATCCTCGGTGGCATCGCCGCCGTGGTCCAGGGCTTTCCCTATGTCCGCCTGGAGAGCGGGCTCGCGATGGTGATCGGCGGCTCGACCGCCGCCTCGGCGGGCGTGGTCCTGCTCGGGCTGACGGCGGTCGTCCACCGCCTGCTCAAGCTCCACCGCGCCGTCGCCGACCTGCGCACCGCCTCCGCCCAGCCGGGCGTTCCGGCCGCCGTTCTCGCCGGGACGGTGCCCTGGGACGCCGCGGCGCCGGAGGCGCCCGTCTTCACGGCGCCCGAGGTCGCGCCGCCGGCGCGGCCCTCGCTCGCCGGCCTGGGCGCGGCTGGCGTCGGTGCGGCTGGTCTGGGTGCCGGCGCGGCCGGCCTCGCGGGCCTGTCGCTCGGTGGCCTGCGGCCGGGTGGCCGGGGCGCCGAGCCGATCTTCGAAGATCCGGCTCCCTCCGCCGAACCGCAGCCGAGCGCCGCCGAACCGCTGCTGCCCGACCTGCTGCCGGAGACCGCGCCGCCGCGGGCGAGCGACGACGACCTGTTCCGGGCCGCCGAACCCGCACCCGCGCCGGCCTTTCCCGAGCCCGAGCCGGTGACGCTCCCCGATCCCGTCGCGGACGAGAAGGACGAGGAGCGGGTTGAGGTCCAGTCCCCCGCCGTCGAACCGGTCGGCTTGCGCTCCTTCCTCGACGAGCCGGCGCCCGCTTCGGCACCCGAGGCACCGATCGAACCATCTCCCGAACCGGAAGCCGCCGCGCCGGCACCGCAGGAGCCGGTGCCCCCGGAAGCCGAGCCGGAGCCTGCCGCCTCCGAGGAACGGCACGCCGTCGGCTCCTACGCGTCCGGCGCCAACACCTACGTGATGTTCTCCGACGGCTCGATCGAGGCGGATACGCCGCGCGGCCGCTTCACCTTCGGCTCGCTCGACGAGTTGAAGAGCTTCGTGAATGCCGGGGGCGAGGAGGCTCGCGGCGCCGCCTGAGGGCGGCTCGCGGCCCGCGTCCCTGAGGACGGAGGCTTCCGCGTCACGCGATGGCGGGGCTTGGTCTTTGATCGCCGCGGCGACGGAAGCCGATCCGCGGCGGCCCCTCGGAAACGGCGTCCGACGAGGGAAGTGGGGGCGCCTCGTCCGCGCTCACGTGTCGGATCGCTCGGCCCAGGCCCGCGAAGCCAGGGAGACCGCTCCGCTGCCGTGGCGCTCGATCCGGCCATCGAGTTCGAGTTCGAGCAGCGTCGTCTGCACGATCCGAACCGGCAGGCCGGACGAGCGGGCGAGTTCGTCGGTTCCGACCGGGGTGGGGCTGAGGCAGGCGATCAGCCGGGCGCGGTCGTCCCAGGGCTCGGCCCGGGGCTCGCGGAAACAGTCGTCCGCCTCCTGCGCATCGGGAGATGGCGGCGGAGCGCTCGCCGGGGCGCCGTCGAGATCGATCTCGTCCCAGTAATCGGGCGTCGCCGCCGTCTCCGGGCGATCGTTCAGGCCGTCCGCGTCCGGCGCGCCCCCGTCGATCAGGGGGGCGAGGACGGACAGGACGTGCTCGACCTCCGAGACGAGCGTCGCCCCCTGACGGATCAGGTCGTTGGTGCCCTCCGCCCGCGGGTCGAGCGGCGAGCCGGGAACGGCGAAGACCTCGCGGCCCTGCTCCAGCGCGAAGCGGGCGGTGATGAGCGAGCCCGAGCGGCGGGCGGCCTCCACGACCACGGTGCCGAGGCTGAAGCCCGAGATGATGCGGTTGCGGCGCGGGAAGTCGCGCCCGCGCGGCACCCAGCCCATCGGCATCTCGGCGACCACCGCCCCGCCCGCGCCGACGATCTCGTCCACGAGGCCGGCATGCTCGTCCGGATAGATCCGGTCTTGGCCGCCGGCGAGGACCGCCACGGTGCCGGTCGCGAGGCTGGCCCGGTGGGCGCGGGCATCGATGCCGCGGGCCAGCCCCGAGACCACGACGAGACCGGCCTCGCCGACGCCGCGGGCGAGCCGCTCGGTGAAGGCGAGGCCGGCGGTCGAGGCGTTGCGCGAACCGACAATCGCCACCGACGCCTTCAGAAGCACGGCGGGATGGCCGCGGACCGCGATGAGCGGCGGTGCGGTCTCGGTGGCGTGCAGCGCCTTCGGGTAGGCCGCCTCGCCCATGGCGAGGAAGCGCACGCCGAGGCGCGCGGCCGCCGCCATCTCGCGCTCGGCCTCCGATTTCGAGGGCGGCACGGCGCGCTTGCCCGCGCGCTTGGTCAGGTCCGGCAGGGCATCGAGGGCGGTGGACGCGCTGCCGAAGCGGTTGATCAGGCCGCGGAAGGTGCGCGGGCCGACGCCGTCGGTGCGTATCAGCCGAAGCCAGTCGAGGCGCTGCGCGTCGGTGAGCTGCATCGGTCCCCCTCCTGTCGGGAGGGGCCGTCCTCAGCCCTTCTGCCCGATCCGGCCCTCGGTGCCGGCGGCGAGTCGGCGGATGTTGGGCGCGTGCTTCCACCATAGCAGCGCCGCGAGCACGAGGAAGAGCGATGCAACCGCTCCGTGTCCGAGCGCCCACAGCACGAGGGGCGTCGCGGCCGAGGCGGCGAGCGCCGCGAGCGAGGAGTATTTCAGGGCGAAGGCCAGCCCGAGCCAGATCGCGGCGAAGGCGAGCAGCGTCAGCGGGCTCAAGGCCAGCAGCACGCCGATGAAGGTCGCCACCCCCTTGCCGCCCTTGAAGCCGAGCCAGACCGGGAAGAGGTGGCCGAGGAAGGCGCCGAGCCCGGCGGCAAGCGCCGGACCCTCTCCCCAGTGGGCCGCGGCGAGCACCGGGAGCGTTCCTTTGAGCGCGTCGCACAGGAGCGTCGCGGCGGCGAGCCCCTTGCGGCCGGTGCGCAGCACGTTGGTCGCGCCGATATTGCCCGATCCGATCGCCCGCACGTCGCCGAGGCCCGCGAACTTCGTGAGGATCAGTCCGAAGGGGATCGCGCCGCAGGCATAGCCCAGCACGAGGGCGGCGATGAGGGCCGGCCAGCCGGCCGCGAGGAGCGTGGTCATGCGGCGGCGGCCGAGAGGTCGGAGCGGTGGACGATCCGGCCGCCGACGAGCGTCAGCACCGCCGCGCCCTGGAGCCGCGCTTCGTCGAAGGGCGAATTCTTGGAGCGGGATTTCAGCTGACGCTTGTCGAGGACGTAGGGCAGATCGGGATCGATCAGCACGAGGTCGGCGGGGGCGCCGGCCTCCAGGCGCCCCGCCTCGCGGCCGAGCAGCCGAGCCGGGTTGGCCGACAGCGCCGTGAGCAGCGTCTTCAGCGTCACGTCGCCGGTATGGAGCAGGCGAAGGCTCGCGCCGAGCAGGGTCTCGATGCCGAGCGCGCCGTCGGCGGCCTCGGCGAACGGCAGGCGCTTGGTCTCGACGTCCTGCGGGTTGTGATCGGAGACGATGACGTCGATCACGCCCTCGTTGAGCGCGGCGATCACCGCCTGCCGGTCGTCCTCGCGGCGGAGCGGCGGTGAGAGCTTGCAGAAGGTGCGGTAGTGGCCGATGTCGCCCTCGTTGAGGACGAGGTTGTTGACCGAGACGCCGCAGGTGACCGGCAGGCCCGCCTCCTTCGCCCGCCGCACGATCTCGACCGAGTCGGCGCAGGAGATCATCGCCGCGTGGTAGCGCCCGCCGGTGAGGCGCACGAGGCGGATGTCGCGCTCCAGCATCACCGTCTCGGCCTCGCGCGGGATGCCGAGCAGGCCGAGGCGGGAGGCCATCTCGCCCTCGTTCATCACGCCCTCGCCGACCAGGTCCGGCTCCTCGACATGCTGCATCAGCAGCGCGCCGAAATCGCGGGCATAGGTGAGCGCGCGGCGCATCACCTGCGCGTTGGTGACGGCCTTGAGCCCGTCGGTGAAGGCCACCGCCCCGGCTTCCGCCAGCAGGCCGAACTCGGTCATCTCGCGCCCCGCCAGACCCTTGGTGATGGCGGCGGCCGGCAGCACGTTGACGCTCGCGGTGTCGCGGGCGCGGCGCAGCACGAAATCGACGATGGCCGGCCCGTCGATGACGGGGTTGGTGTCGGGCATGCAGACCAGCGTCGTCACGCCGCCCGCGGCGGCGGCGGCGCTCGCCGAGGCCAGGGTCTCGCGGTGCTCGGCGCCGGGCTCGCCGACGAAGGCGCGCAGGTCGATCAGGCCGGGGGCGAGGGTGAGCCCGCCGCAGTCGATTTTTTGGGCATTCTCGGGCGCACCGGGCGCGGCACCGAAGGCGACGTCGGCGATGCGCCCGTCGCGCACGAGCACGGCGCCGGGCCCCTCGCGGCCTGTTGCCGGATCGAGGAGGTGGGCGTTTGAAAGGAGGAGCGCGCTCATTCGGGTCACCCGTTCGGCAGGTGGGTCGCCAGGGCTTCCAGCACGGCCATGCGCACGGCGACGCCCATCTCGACCTGCTCGCGGATCAGCGACTGCGCCCCGTCGGCGATGTCGGAGGCGATCTCGACGCCGCGGTTCATGGGACCCGGATGCATCACCAGCGCGTCGGGCTTGGCCAGCGCCAGCTTGTCGCCGTCGAGGCCGTAATAGCGAAAGTACTCCTTCACCGAGGGGACGAAGGAGCCGTTCATGCGCTCGCGCTGCAGGCGCAGCATCATCACGATGTCGCAGCCCTTGAGCCCCGCGCGCATGTCGGTGAAGACCTCGACGCCGAAGCGCTCGATGCCGGTGGGGAGCAGCGTCGAGGGGCCGATCACCCGCACCCGGGCGCCGAGCGCCTGGAGCAGGATGATGTTGGAGCGCGCCACCCGCGAGTGCAGGACGTCGCCGCAGATCGCGACCTGCAGCCCCTCGATGCCGCCCTTGTTGCGGCGGATGGTCAGCGCGTCGAGAAGGGCCTGGGTCGGATGCTCGTGGGCGCCGTCGCCCGCGTTCACCACCGCGCAATCGACCTTGCGGGCCAGGAGATGCACCGCGCCCGCGGAGTGGTGGCGCACCACGATGATGTCGGGCCGCATGGCGTTGAGGGTCGCGGCGGTGTCGATCAGCGTCTCGCCCTTCTTCACCGAGGACGAGGCCACCGACATGTTCATCACGTCGGCGCCGAGCCGCTTGCCCGCGAGTTCGAACGAGGATTGCGTCCGGGTCGAGGGCTCGAAGAACAGGTTGATCTGGGTGCGGCCCCGCAAGGTGGTGCGCTTCTTCTCGACCTGCCGCGACAGGGCGACCGCGGCGTCGGCGCGCTCCAGGAGCGACTCGATGTCCGGACGGCTCAGGCCCTCGATGCCGAGCAGGTGCCGGTGCGGGAAGGCGGGTGCGGTCTGAGCGGTCATGCGGCGATCATAGCGTCGGTCGAGGGCTATAGGTGGCCGGAACGAGCCCGGCAAGCTGTGGGATCGATCGATCCCGACGGCAGGCGGGGGCGCGAGGGAGATCCCTCTCCTCCTGTCACGGCGAAGAGATTTTCTTCGTTATCGCGAGCCCGTGATCGAGAAAAATTTGAACGAACCGGCTTCGCTTCCGTTCATCCAACATCCGTTGGGTTTCGAGCATGTCGAAGACCGTTGTCGGCCTTCGTTTGCTCGCCTGGAAACGAAAGGAAGCCCATGAATACGCGACTTCTCCTGACTGCCGGCGCGCTCTCGCTCGGTCTCGTCTTCTCGTCGGGCGCCTATGCGCAGGGCATGCAGCGGGGCGGCATGGAGCCCGGCATGGGCGGACAACCGGGTGGCCAGATGGGCGGCCAAATGCAGCAGGGTGCGATGGGCGACGACATGGGCCAGGAGCAGCGCCCGATGAAGCGCAGCTCCAAGAAGATGAAAAAGCCCATGAAGAGCAAGAAGATGATGCGCTCGAAGCGCATGAATTCCGGCTCCGGCATGGAGTCCGGCGCGGGCGGCATGTGACCGGCCTGTAACCCCACTGTGACCGGCTCGCCATCTAGGCGAGCCTCGGCCCGCCCGGTTAGACCGGGCGGGCCTTTTTTCGTCTCGACCGAAGGCTTTCCGGGCCGACCGCCCCCGATCCGGCCCCAGGGTACGGATCGGGGCGGGAGGGCTTCAGCAGGGAACGACGTGCCGTGGCCGCAGGATCGACGCTCTCGGGGCCGGACATCGTGGAGACGGTGCGGCGGCGCTGGATGTTCCGCCACCCGCTGGTGATCCGGCTGGCGCACTGGATCAACGTGGTCTGCCTCGCCATCCTGCTGATGAGCGGCCTGCAGATCTTCAACGCCCATCCGGCGCTCTACTGGGGCTCGGCCTCGACCTTCGACAAGCCGTTCGTCGCCATCACCGACGACCAGCGCGACGACGGCACGCCCCGCGGCGTCGTGTATGTCGCCGGCCACCGCTTCGACACCACCGGCGTGCTCGGCCTGTCGAACCTCAACGGCCAGCAGGCGGGCCGGGCCTTCCCGTCCTGGGCGACCCTGCCGGCGCATCAGGATCTCGCCACGGGCCGGCGCTGGCACTTCCTGTTCGCCTGGGCCTTCGTCATCAACGGGCTGATCTACCTGATCTACGGCATCGGCACCGGCCAGCTGCGCCGCCGCCTCATCCCCGATGGCGACCAGATGCGCGGCTTCGGTTCCTCGATCCGCGAGCACCTGACCCTGCATTTCCCGGAGGGCGACGAGGCCAAGCGCTACAACGTGCTGCAGAAGCTCACCTACCTCGTCGTGGTGGCGGTGCTGCTGCCGCTGATGCTGCTCACCGGCCTGTCGATGTCGCCGGGCGTCAACGCGGTGGTGCCGCTGCCCGACCTGTTCGGCGGCCGGCAATCGGCCCGCACGGTCCACTTCATCGTCACGAACCTGCTGGTGCTGTTCGTGATCGTCCACGTCCTGCTGGTTCTGCTCTCCGGCGTCTGGAACAACATGCGCAGCATGATCACCGGCTGGTTCGTGATCGAGCGCCAAAAGCTTCCCGCCGGTCCGGGAGAGGTTCGATGAGACCCCGCCTGCAGATCCCTCGCCCCCATCGCCGCGGCTTCCTCACGGCGGCCGCCGGGCTCCTCGGCGTCTCGGCGCTGGGCGGCTGCGACCGCTTCGCCGCGAGCCCCACCGGCCAGCGCACGCTGAAGCTCGGCGAGGACGCCAACATGTTCGTGCAGCGCCTGCTGCTGACACCCGCCTCGCTGGCCAAGGAGTTTCCGGATTCGGAGATCTCGCCCTGGTTCAAGCCGAACGGCACGATCGATCCGCCGGACCGGGCCTACAAGGCACTGGCGGCCAAGCGCTTCGAGGGGTTCACGCTGCGCGTCGACGGCCTCGTCGAGCGGCCGCAGAGCTTGAGCCTCGCCGACCTGCGGGCGCTGCCGGCCCGCACCCAGACGACCCGGCACGACTGCGTCGAGGGATGGAGCGCCATCGGCAAGTGGACCGGGGTGCCGCTCTCGGAACTGCTGCAGCGCGCCGGCCTGAAGCCGAATGCCCGCTACGTCGTGTTCCACTGCGCCGACACGATGGAATACGCGGAAGGCGGCGGAGAGGATGAGACGGAGCCGGACAAGACCGCCAATCCCGGCATGCAGTCGCGGCCGGAGGGCGCCGAGAACCAGGCGAGCGATTCGCAGGCCGCCGGGGCGGAGGCGCCGGCCGCCGAGGGCGACGAGGCTCAAGGCACGCCGATCCGCTACTACGAGAGCATCGACCTCACCGACGCCTACCACCCGCAGACGATCCTGGCCTACGACCTCAACGGCGCGGCGCTGCCGGTCTCGAACGGCGCGCCCCTGCGCCTTCGGGTTGAGCGCCAGCTCGGGTACAAGCAGGCGAAATATATCATGCGGATCGAGGTGACCGAGGGCCTGAAGGGCATCGGCGAGGGCGGGGGCGGCTACTGGGAAGACCGCGGCTACGAGTGGTACGCGGGGATCTGAGGCCGCGCCCGGCGCCTTCATCCGATTTGACAACGCCGCGCGGCTCACCCACTTCTGCGCGGCGCGAGGTCCGGCCCCCGACCGGTACGCTATCCGCGCCATCCCCAAAACCGTACCCGCGGTGAGGCTCTGGCGAGAGGCAGAGGTTCATGAAAGTCGTCGTCGTCGAGTCGCCGGCCAAGGCCAAGACGATCAACAAATACCTGGGGCGCGATTACGAGGTTCTGGCCTCCTTCGGCCATATCCGCGACCTGCCGGCCAAGGACGGCTCGGTCGATCCGGAGGCCGACTTCGCCATGGTCTGGGAGTTGGAGGATCGCGGGTCGAAGCGCGTGTCCGAGATCGCGCGCGCCGTGAAGGGCGCCGAGAAGCTCATCCTCGCCACCGACCCGGATCGCGAGGGCGAGGCGATCTCCTGGCACGTGATCGAGGCGCTCTCGGCCCGCAAGGCGCTGAAGGGCATCCCGGTCGAGCGGGTGACCTTCAACGCGATCACCAAGGCCTCCGTCGATGCGGCGATGCGCAAGCCCCGCGAGATCGACCAGGCGCTGGTCGACGCCTATCTCGCGCGCCGGGCGCTGGACTACCTCGTCGGCTTCAACCTCTCTCCGGTGCTGTGGCGCAAGCTGCCCGGCGCCAAATCCGCCGGCCGGGTGCAGTCGGTGGCGCTCCGCCTCGTGGTCGAGCGCGAGATGGAGATCGAGCGGTTCCGCCCCCGCGAGTACTGGTCGATCGTGGCGACGCTCGCGACCGAGACCGGCGGCGTGTTCGAGGCCCGGCTCGTCGGCGCCGACGGCAAGCGCATCCAGCGCCTCGACGTCGGCAATGCCGAGGAGGCGGCGGCCTTCAAGCGCGACCTCGAACTCGCGACCTTCCAGGTCGCGAGCGTCGAGGCCAAGCCCGCCAAGCGCCACCCGCAGCCGCCCTTCACCACCTCGACCCTGCAGCAGGAGGCCTCGCGCAAGCTCGGGATGGCGCCGGCGCAGACCATGCGGGTCGCCCAGAGGCTCTACGAGGGCGTCGATGTCGGCGGCGAGACCGTCGGCATCATCACCTACATGCGGACCGACGGCGTCGACATGGCGCCGGAGGCGATCCAGGACGCCCGCCGGGTGATCGGCCGCGAGTTCGGCGACGACTACGTGCCGAACGCCCCGCGGAAGTACTCGGTGAAGGCCAAGAACGCGCAGGAAGCGCACGAGGCCGTGCGCCCGACCGACATGAGCCGCCTGCCCAAGCAGGTCGCCCGCTACCTCGAACCCGAGCAGGCCCGGCTCTACGACCTGATCTGGACCCGCACGATCGCGAGCCAGATGGAATCGGCCGAGCTGGAGCGCACCACCGTCGACGTCACCGCGAGCGTCGGCCCGCGCCGGATCGACCTGCGCGCGACGGGTCAGGTCGTGAAGTTCGACGGCTTCCTCGCCCTCTACCAAGAGGGCAAGGACGACGAGGAGGACGAGGATTCGAAGCGCCTGCCGGCGATGAAGGCGGGCGATCCGCTGAAGCGCGAGCGCGTCAGTTCGACCCAGCACTTCACCGAGCCGCCGCCGCGCTACTCCGAGGCGAGCCTCGTCAAGCGGATGGAGGAACTCGGCATCGGCCGGCCCTCGACCTACGCCGCGATCCTGCAGACCCTGCGCGACCGCGAATACGTCAAGATCGAGAAGAAGCGGCTGATGCCCGAGGACAAGGGCCGGCTCGTCACCGGCTTCCTCGAGAGCTTCTTCAAGCGCTACGTCGAGTACGATTTCACCGCCAGCCTGGAGGAGCAGCTCGACCGCGTCTCCAACGCCGAGATCGACTGGCGGGCCGTGCTCCGCGACTTCTGGCGCGACTTCTCCGCGGCCATCGGCGGTACCAAGGAGCTGCGCGTCGCCGAGGTGCTGGAGGCGCTCAACGGCCTGCTCGGGCCGCATATCTTCCCCGAGAAGGCGGATGGCGGCGATCCGCGCGCCTGCCCGACCTGCGGCTCGGGCCAGCTCTCGCTCAAGCTCGGCAAGTTCGGCGCCTTCATCGGCTGCTCGAACTACCCCGAGTGCAAGTACACCCGCCAGCTCTCGGCCTCCGGCGTCGAGGGCGAGGGCGACGGGTCGTCCGCCGAGGGCGGCCAGCCCGGCGTGCGGGTGCTCGGCGACGATCCGGCCACCGGCCTGCCCGTCACCCTGCGCGACGGGCGCTTCGGGCCGTTCGTGCAGCTCGGCGAGGCGAGCGCCGAGAAGGGGGCGGAGAAGCCGAAGCGCTCCTCGCTCCCGAAGGGCCTGAGCCCCGGCGGCGTGACCCTGGAGATCGCGCTGCGCCTGCTGTCGCTGCCGCGCGAGGTGGCGCGGCATCCGGAGACCGGCGAGCCGATCCTGGCCAATCTCGGCCGCTTCGGCCCCTACGTGCAGCACGGAAAGACCTACGCCAACCTCGGCAAGGACGACGACGTGCTGGAGATCGGCGCCAACCGCGCCATCGACCTCATCGTCGCCAAGGAGCAGGGCGGCGGGCGCGGGCGTCCCTCCTCCGATCCCGGCCGCGCCGTCGGCCAGCACCCGGACGGGGCCGCGCTCGTGGTCAAGGCGGGCAAGTACGGTCCCTATGTCAGCGACGGCTCGGTCAACGCGACGCTGCCGAAGACGATGGCCGCCGAGAGCCTGACGCTGGAGCAGGCGATCGACCTCATCAACGCCAAGCGCGCCTCGGGCGGCGGCAAGAAGCCGGTCCGCAAGACGGCGGCCCGCGCCCGCACGACGACGAAGGCGGACGGGGCGGAGGGCAAGAAGCCGGCCGCGCGCAAGACGACGACGAAGGCCGCGGCCAAGCCGGCAGCGAAGAAGGCTCCGGCGAAGACCAAGGCGAGCTGAGGCGCACTTGGACAAACTCTCCCCCCTCCGCGGGGGAGGGTCTCCGCGGAGCGGACGGGAGAGGGGCCGGCTCATACCGTTTCCGGTTGATCGCCTTGGTCAGAGCATGGCCTGTCCCCTCCCCCTTGTGGGGAGGGGTTCGGGGTGGGGGTGGTGCAGAAGGCACCGCACCGC
>NZ_JBELQE010000029.1:0-11694 GCF_040270385.1 Methylorubrum podarium
GTGCACCGGCTAACCCTCATGCTCTCTGGGCTGGTGGGGTGGGATTTGTGTTTAAGTGACTGGGGGCGGGATGCGGGCGGGCGCTGCCCAGCAACGTGGTGATCCTTTCCAGGAAATCCTGCATGTCGAACGGTTTGGCGATGATGTCGTCGTGCGGCGCGTCCGCCCCGCGGGTCGGGCTGATCTCGTGGACGTTGGCCGACATCATCGCGATCCGGGCGGTGAAGCCCGTCTCACGCAACGTTTTTGCCACCTCCCAGCCGGTCATGCCCGGCATGGCGATGTCGAGCAGGATCAGCGCCGGCTCGCACGCCTTCGCCAGGGTGAGGCAGGCGGGTCCGTCGGGCGCCTCGGCGACGGTGAAGCCGAGGGGCTCCAGGATCTCGCGCATCAGGGCGCGGTGGGCCGGATCGTCGTCGGCGACGAGGATGGTGCGGCCGGACTCCGCCAGAGCGGGCCGCGCCACCGCCGCCGGAGCCGGCATCGCGGCGGGCGCCGGCCGGTTCACCGAGGCCAGCATCAGCCGCACGCGGAAGCAGGTGCCCTTCCCGACCCGGCTCTCGACGGTGATCTCGCCGCCCATCACCTGCGCCAGCAGACCCGCGATGGTCAGCCCGAGCCCGGTGCCCGGCGCCGCCCGGGCGGCGGGCATCGAGCCGCGCTCGAACGGCTCGAAGATCCGGCCGAGATCGGCCTCCGGGATGCCGAGCCCGGTGTCGCGGATCGTGAAGACGGCGACCTGCCCGCGATAGGTCATCTCCAGGGCGACCTCGCCCTTCGCCGTGAACTTGATGGCGTTGGAGAGGAGGTTGAGCAGGATCTGGCGCAGGCGCTTCTCGTCGGTCGCCACCACCGCCGGCAGGATCTCGGGCCGGGTGAAGCGGAAGCTCAGGCCCGCGCCCTCCGCCTGCAGGCGCACCATGTCCACGATCTGGGTCAGGAAGTCGGCGAGCCGGATCTCGTTGCGGTAGGTCTGGAGACGCCCCGCCTCCATCCGCGAGATGTCGAGCAGGCCGTCGATCAGCCCGGAGAGGTGCTGCGCGCTGCGGCGGATCACCCGGATTCCGTTGCGGCGCGGCTCGGGGATCGTCGGATCGCCCTCCAGCAGCTGCGCGTAGCCGAGCACGGCGTTGAGCGGTGTGCGCAGCTCGTGGCTGATCCCGACCACGTAGCGGCTCTTGGCGAGGTTGGCGGCCTCCGCCGTCTCCTTGGCCTGCTGCAGCTTGGCGTCGGTGACCTTGTGGGCGGCGATCTCGGCCTCGTAGAGGGCGGTCTGGCGGGCGGTCTCTTCCTGCGCCACGCGGCGGCTCTCCTGCGCCAGCACGAACAGCCACGCCACCACCCCGAGGATCACGATCAGGATGAAGAACAGGCTCGTCAGCGCCGCCCGCAGCGTCTCGGCATGCTCTGGGTGCCCGGCGGCGGCGCCGGCATGGACGATGACGAGGATCAGCCCGATCACCGTGATCAGCGTCAGCATCAGCGCGAGGTAGCGGCCGAGCGGGGCGCCGATCCAGGCGGCGGTGCGGGCCGGCAGGACGCGGGCGAGGGTGTCGCGGGCCTGGGCCTCCAGCCGGCCGTGCGGCTTGCACAGGTCGCCGCAGCGGGCGTCGAGCGAGCAGCACAGCGAGCAGATCGGCCCGGAATAGGCCGGGCAGCGGGCCATGTCCTCGGCCTCGAACGGGTGCTCGCAGACCCGGCAGGTGATCTCCGGCCGGTCCCAGGCGGTGTGCGGTTCACGGGCGAGGTAGCGCTTGCCCCCGGTGGCGAGGGCGATGGCGGGCGCCGCGGCAAACGCGGTGGCGAGCGCCAGCATCGGCGCGAAGGGCTGGAGCGCGTCGCCGAGGAGGCCCGCATGGATCAGGCAGCCGGCCAGCAGCGAGAGCACCATCGCCCCGGTGCCGACGGGGTTGATGGCGTAGAGATGCGCCCGCTTGAACTCGATGCCCGGCGGCGACAGCCCGAGCGGCTTGTTGACCGCGAGGTCCGCCGCGAGCGCCCCGACCCAGGCCGAGACGACGCAGGCGTAGAGCGGCAGCGTGCTCTCGATGGTCTTGTCGATGCCGAGTTCCATCAGGAGCAGGGCGATGGCGACGTTGAAGACGAGCCAGACCACCCGGCCCGGATGGCTGTGGGTGAGGCGCGAGAAGAAGTTCGACCACGCGATCGAGCCGGCATAGGCATTGGTCACGTTGATCTTGAGCTGCGAGATCACCACGAACAGGCCGGTCAGCGCGATGGCGACGCCGGGCGAGCCCGAGACGTAGCCGAAGGCGACCGCGTACATCTGCGTCGGCTCGGCGGCGTGTTCCGGCGAGATGCCGTGGCCGAGTGCCAGCACCGTGAGGAAGGCGCCGAGCAGGATTTTCAGCATGCCCGGCACGATCCAGCCGGCTCCCGCCGAGAGGACGCCCGTCCACCAGCGCCAGTCGCCCTTGCCGCGGGGTGCCGGCATGAATCTCAAAAAATCGACCTGCTCGCCGACCTGCGCCAGCAGCGCCAGGAGGATGCCCGAGGCGAGCCCGAACAGGCGCAGGTCGAAGCCCGCCCCCGCCGCCTCCAGACCGGGATAGCCGGTGAAGGCTTCGAACGGCACCGGCCCTGCGAGCCCGATATAGACCAGCGGCAGAAGGTTGAGGCCGATCCAGAGCGGCTGGGTCCAGAGCTGGAAGCGACTGATCAGGCGGATGCCGTAGACGACCAGCGGAATGACCGCCCCCGCGCTGACGATGTAGCCGATCCACAGGGACAGGCCGAAGCAGAGCTGCAGCGCCAGCGCCATGATCGCGGCTTCGATGGCGAAGAACAGGAAGGTGAAGCCGGCATAGATCAGCGAGGTGATGGTCGAGCCGAGATAGCCGAAGCCCGCCCCGCGGGTGAGGAGATCGATATCGACCCCGTAGCGGGCGGCGTAGATGGTGATCGGCGCGGCGGTGGCGAAGATGATGAGCCCGACGACGAGCACCGCGGCGAAGGTGTTGGTGAAGCCGGTGGCGAGCACCAGCGTGCCGCCGATCGCCTCCAGCGCCAGGAACGAGAGCGAGCCGAGCGCCGTCTGGGCGATGCGGAAGGGCGACCAGCGCCGCGCCTTCTTGGCGGTGAAGCGCAGGGCGTAGTCTTCCAGCGTCTCGTCGGCGACGAAGCGGTTGTAGTCGCGACGGATCGGGATGATGGACCGGGCGCTCAGGGGGCCGTCCTCACGATGGGCGGATCACCGGCCTGCAACGGATGTGCCGACCAAACTCCGCCACTGCGCGGCACGAGACATCCCTAACGCGAGGCTCTCACGGAATCGAGAGCGGCACGGTACGGCCCGGGCTGTCCGGCGGACATACGCAAAACAGCGTATAGGGTGCGTCGCACAATCAAGCCTAGCCTTCACCCTGTTCGAGCACGGCCGCCGACCGGCAGAGCCGCGCCGACGCGAGATCAGGGGTTCAGGCACGATGGCGGATGAAAAGGGGAAGGGCCCGGAATCGGCCCTGCGGCGCAAGCTGCTCATGGGGCTCGCAGGCCTGCCTGCCCTGGCGATGATGCCGCGGGGGGCGTTCGCCGCCGCCCCGACCTCGGCCGTCAACACGACCGGGCTCGCGGTGACCGACAGCGAGGTCACGGTCGGCATCCTCCACTCGGCCACCGGCACGATGGCGATCTCCGAGACCGGCTCGATCCAGGCGGAGAAGCTCGCCATCGCGCAGATCAACGAGATGGGCGGCGTGCTCGGCCGCAAGATCAAGGTGATCCAGGAGGACGGCGCCTCCGACTGGCCGACCTTCGCCGAGAAGGCCAAGAAGCTCCTCGTCAACGACCACTGCGCCGCGGTGATGGGGTGCTGGACCTCGGCCTCGCGCAAGGCCGCGCTGCCGGTCTTCGAACAGTATAACGGCCTGCTCTACTATCCGACCTTCTACGAGGGCCTGGAGCAGTCCAAGAACGTCATCTACACCGGCCAGGAGGCGACGCAGCAGATCCTCGCCTCGCTCGACTGGGTGGCGAAGGAGAAGGGCGCCAAGTCGTTCTTCATGATCGGCTCGGACTACATCTGGCCGCGCACCTCGAACAAGATCGCCCGCAAGCACATCGAGAACGTGCTCAAGGGAACGGTCGCCGGCGAAGAGTACTTCCCGCTCGGCCACACGCAGTTCAACTCGGTCATCAACAAGATCAAGCTCAAGAAGCCCGACGTGATCTTCGCCGACGTGGTCGGCGGCTCGAACGTGGCTTTCTACAAGCAGCTCAAGGCGGCGGGCATCGACCTCTCGAAGCAGACCCTGCTGACGATCTCGGTCACCGAGGACGAGATCGACGGCATCGGCGGCGACAACATCGCCGGCGCCTATTCCTGCATGAAGTACTTCCAGTCGCTCAAGAACCCGAACAACGAGAAGTTCGTCGCCGCCTTCAAGAAGATGTGGGGCGAGAAGACCGTCATCGGCGACGTGACCCAGGCCGCCTATCTCGGGCCGTTCCTGTGGAAGATGGCGGTGGAGAAGGCCGGCTCCTTCGATGTCGACAAGGTGGTCGCGGCTTCCGCCGACATCGAGTTCAAGGAGGCGCCGGAAGGCTACGTGAAGATCCACCCGAACCATCACCTCTGGTCGAAGACCCGCGTCGCCAAGGCCCTGCCCACGGGTCAGTTCGAGGTGGTCTACGAGAGCCCCGAGCTGATCGAGCCGAACCCCTTCCCGAAGGGGTATCAGTAGCCGCGACGGACTCTCCTCCCCCTTGTGGGGAGGAGTTGGAGGTGGGGGTGGCGCAGAAGGCACCGCCGCGATCGATCCGGCACCACCCCCACCCCTGCCCCTCCCCACAAGGGGGAGGGGAAATGCGTGGCCCGACACTTGCTGCGCCCTCCCAGAACATTCCGCCGGGGACCACCACCATGTTCGGCGACTATTCGCTCGCAGACCTCAGCTCGATCTTCGTGATGCAGGGCTTCGCAGGTCTGATCCTGTTTTCCGTCTACGTCCTGATGGCGCTGGGTCTCGCGATCATCTTCGGCCAGATGGGCGTCATCAACATGGCCCACGGCGAGTTCATGATCCTGGGGGCCTACGTCACCTATCTGTGCTCGACCTTCTTCCAGGCGCACCTTCCCTCACTCTTCGGTGCCTACTTCTTCATCGCCATGGCGCTCGCCTTCCTGGCGTCCGGAGCGATGGGGATGCTGGTGGAATGGGCTCTGATCCGCCACCTCTACAAGCGGCCGCTCGACACGCTGCTGGCGACCTGGGGCCTCTCGCTGATCCTGCAGCAGGCCTACCGCACGATCATCGGCCCGCGCGAGGTCGGCGTGGAACTGCCCTCGTGGATGATGGGCTCGATCCCCGTGACCGATTCCATCGAGGTGCAGATCAACGGCCTGTTCGTGATCGCGGTCACCACCGTCATCACGCTCGGCGTCGCCCTGCTGATCTACCGCTCGCGCTTCGGCGCGCAGATCCGCGCGGTGATGAGCAACCGCCCGATGGCGGGCGCCGTCGGCATCGATACGGAGAAGGTCGACCGCTACACCTTCGGCCTCGGCTGCGGCATCGCCGGCATCGCCGGCTCGGCCTTCACCATGATCGGCTCCACGGGGCCGACCTCGGGCCAGCTCTACATCGTCGACACCTTCCTGATCGTCGTCTTCGGCGGCGCGGCGAGCCTGCTCGGCACCATCGCCTCGGCCTTCTCGATCTCGCAGACCCAGTCGACCCTCGAATTCTTCCTCTCCGGCTCCATGGCCAAGGTGCTCACCCTGCTCGCGGTGGTGGCGATCCTGATGCTGCGGCCGCAGGGCCTGTTCACCCTCAAGGTCCGTCGCTGAGGAGCGCGCCCCGATGACGAGCCCAGTCCAATCCTTGTCGAAAGCGGTCACCGTCAACGACAACCCCTTCATGAAGCCGGTCGAGTGGGTGAGCCTGCTGCTTCTCGCCGGCGTGATCCTGGTCGTCCTGCCGCTGATGCTCGACGGCTTCCGCCTCAACCTCGTCGGCAAGTACCTCACCTACGCCTTCGTCGCGCTCGGCCTCGTCATCTGCTGGGGCTATGCCGGCATTCTCTCCCTGGGCCAGGGCGTGTTCTTCGGGCTCGGCGGCTACTGCATGGCGATGTACCTGAAGCTCGAAGCATCCAGCGTCGAGAACACGAAGATCCAGTCGACGCCGGGCATCCCCGACTTCATGGACTGGAACCAGATCACCTCGCTTCCCTGGTTCTGGCAGCCCTTCCACAGCCTGCCGCTGACGCTCATCCTCGTCGTCGCGGTGCCGGTGGCCTTCGCCTTCATCATCTCGGTGGCGATGTTCAAGCGCCGCGTCGGCGGCACCTACTTCGCCATCATCACCCAGGCGATCGCCGCGATCCTGACGATTCTGATCGTCGGCCAGCAGGGCTACACCGGCGGCATCAACGGCATCACCGACCTGCGCACGCTGAACGGCTGGGACATCCGCACCGACCACGCGAAGGTCATCCTCTACTTCGTCAACGGCGGACTGCTCATCGGCTGCATCCTGATGGCGCAGTACGTGAAGAAGTCGAAGCTCGGGCGCATCCTGGTGGCCATGCGCGAGAAGGAGGACCGGGTCCGGTTCTCGGGCTACTCGGTGGCGGGTTTCAAGGTGTTCGCCTTCTGCCTCGCCGCCGGCTTCGCGGCGATCGGCGGCGCGATGTTCACCCTGCAGGTCGGGTTCATGTCGCCCTCCTTCGTCGGCATCGTGCCCTCGATCGAGATGGTGATCTACGCCGCCGTCGGCGGGCGCCTGTCGCTCTTCGGCGCGGTCTGGGGGACGCTTCTCGTCAACTGGGCCAAGACCTCCTTCTCCGAGTCCTTCCCCGACCTCTGGCTGTTCGGCCTCGGCGGCCTGTTCATCGCCGTGGTGCTGATCTTCCCCAACGGCATCGCCGGCCTGTGGCGCGAGCATGTCGAACCCCGCCTGTTCCGCAAGGCCAAGGGTCTGGCCCCCGTCGCCAACCCCGCCCTGCCCCACGGCACCCCGGCCGAGTGAGGACCCATCGATGAACGCGGCCATCCTCCCCTCCGCTCTCACCTCGGCGCCGATCGGCACCCCGGCGGACGAGAAGAACTTCCTGCTGGCGGTCGAGGCGCTCACCGTCTCCTTCGACGGGTTCAAGGCGGTCAACGACGTGTCGTTCTACGTCGATCCGGACGAGATCCGGGTCATCATCGGCCCCAACGGCGCCGGCAAGACCACGGTGCTCGACCTGATCTGCGGGCGGACGAAGGCCAGCTCCGGCTCGATCAAGTACAAGGGCCAGGAACTGACCAAGCTCTCCGAGAGCGCGATCGTCCAGGCGGGCGTCGGCCGCAAGTTCCAGACGCCGTCGATCTACGACGACCTGACGGTGTTCGAGAATCTCGAGATCTCGTTCCCCCGCGGTCGCTCGGTGTTCGGGGCGCTGACCTTCAAGCGCGACGCCGAGGTGCGCGACCGCATCCACGAGATCGCGCAGACGATCTTCCTGAAGGACCAGCTCGACGAGCGCGCCGAGTTCCTGAGCCACGGCCAGAAGCAGTGGCTGGAGATCGGCATGCTGCTGATCCAGGACCCGGAACTGCTGATGCTCGACGAGCCGGTGGCCGGCATGAGCGTCGGCGAGCGCATCAAGACCGCCGAGCTTCTCAACCAGATCATCAAGGGCCGCTCGGTGCTCGTCATCGAGCACGACATGAAGTTCGTCGAGGACATCGCCCACCGGGTCACCGTGCTCCACCAGGGCAAGGTGCTCTCCGAAGGGTCGATGGAGCGGGTCAAGAACGACCCGAAGGTCGTCGAAGTCTATCTCGGTCACTGAGGGCGAACGGACCATGCTCCAGACTTCACCCGCCCCCCTCGTGCCGCCGGTCATGCCCGGCGCCGCGCCGATGCTGTCGATCGCCGACCTCCACGCCGCCTACGGCCAGAGCGAGGTGCTGCACGGCATCGACATCGACGTCGCGCCCGGCGAGATCGTCGCCGTGATGGGCCGCAACGGCATGGGCAAGTCGACGCTCATGAAGACGCTGATGGGCATCGTGCCGACGAAGTCCGGCACGATCACCGTCGACGGCACTGACGTCACCGCCCTGAAGAGCCATGCCCGCGTGGCCAAGGGGCTGGCCTACGTGCCGCAGGGCCGGATGATCTTCTCCACCATGACGGTGCAGGAGAACATCGAGACGGGGCTCACCGTCACCGGCTCGCGCAAGGTGCCGCAGGATCTCTACACGATGTTCCCGGTCCTCCTGGAGATGAAGGGCCGGCGCGGCGGCAACCTCTCCGGCGGGCAGCAGCAGCAGCTCGCCATCGCGAGGGCGCTCGCCAGCAACCCGAAGGTTCTGCTCCTCGACGAGCCGACCGAGGGCATTCAACCCTCGATTATTCGCGAGATGGGGCGTACGCTGAAGAAGATTCGCGACGAGCGCGGTCTGTCGATCGTCGTCTCGGAGCAGGTCCTAAGCTTTGCCATGGACGTGGCCGATCGCGTTCTCGTCATCGAGAACGGCTCGATCGTCCACGAGAGTCTGCGCGCCGACATCGACGAGGCGCAGGTCGCCCGGTTCCTGTCGGTCTGAGGATCGTCGCGATGGCCGATTACGAGATCTTCGAACTCGGCGACGTCGTCCTGCAGTCGAAGCAGACGATCCGCGGGGGGCGGCTCGCCTACAAGACCTACGGCACGCTCAACGCGGCCAAGGACAACGTCATCGTCTATCCGTGCTGGTATTCCGGCACCCATCTCGAGAACGAGTGGCTGATCGGGCCGGGCAAGGCGCTCGACCCGGACACGTATTTCATCATCGTGCCGAACATGTTCGGCAATGGGCTGTCGTCCTCGCCGAGCAATACGCCCGCGCCGTTCAACGGGCCGCGCTTCCCCAGGGTCACGGCCTACGACAACGTGGTGCAGCAGCACCGGCTGGTGACGGAAGTCTTCGGGATCGAGCGGATCAAGCTCGTCACCGGCTGGTCAATGGGCGCGCTCCAGACCTTCCACTGGGGCGCGCTGTTCCCCGACATGGTCGAGCGCATTCTGCCCTTCCAGGGCTCGGCCAAGTGCTCGCGGCACAATTTCGTCTTCCTGGAGGGCGTCAAGGCCGCGCTCCAGGCGGATGCCGCCTTCGCCGACGGCTTCTACGCCGAGCAGCCGCAGAAGGGCCTGCGCGCCGCCGCCCGGGTCTATGCCGGCTGGGGCTTCTCGCAGACGTTCTACCGGGTCGAGGCCGACCTGAAGCGGATGGGCTACGCCTCGCTCGAAGACTTCCTCGTTGGCTTCTGGGAGGGCTGGCTGCTGGAAAAGGACGCCAACAACCTGCTCGCCATGCTCTGGACCTGGCAGAACGGCGACATCTCGGCCAACGACCTCTACGGCGGCGACTTCAAGAGGGCGCTCGGCGCGATCAAGGCCAAGGCATTCGTGATGCCGGCCTCGACCGACCTGTATTTCCCGCCGGAAGACAGCGCCATCGAGGTCGAGCACATGCCGAATGCCGAGCTGCGCACGGTCGAGACCTATTGGGGCCACTTCGCCGGCGGCCCCGGCACCTCACCCGACGACATCGCCGTTCTGGATGCGGCGCTGAAGGAGTTGCTCGCGCGCTGAGCCATCGGCGGGGCGCTCCGGCGGCCCGCCCGAACCGATCCGGCGCCGAGCGGCGCCGGATGAACGAAGAACGACAACAACGATCCACGGGGGCGGCCGGACTCATGCCGGACACGCAACGGGGACGGCTGCCCGAATTCTGGACGCTAAAGGAGCTGCGAAGGAAATGCCCGAGACCCTGATCAAGGTCGATCTCACGCAGTCGGCCTACGACAACGACATGGTGCACAACCGCTGGCACCCGGACATCCCGATGGTCGCGACCGTGAAGCCCGGCGACGACTTCATCGTCGAGACCTACGATTGGACCGGCGGCTTCATCAAGAACAACGATTCCGCCGACGACGTGCGCGACATCGACCTGTCGATCGTCCACTTCCTCTCCGGCCCGATCGGCGTCGAGGGCGCCGAGCCCGGCGACCTGCTCGTCGTCGACCTGCTCGATATCGGCGCCAAGCCCGAGAGCCAGTGGGGCTTCAACGGCTTCTTCTCGAAGAACAACGGCGGCGGCTTCCTCGATGAGCACTTCCCCCAGGCGCAGAAGTCGATCTGGGACTTCGAGGGCATGTTCACCAAGTCGCGCCACGTTCCCGGCGTGCGCTTCCCCGGCCTGATCCATCCCGGCCTGATCGGCTGCCTGCCCGATCCGAAGATGCTGGAGACCTGGAACACCCGCGAGAAGGCGCTCTACGACACCAATCCGAGCCGGGTGCCGGCGCTGGCCACCCTCCCCTTCGGCCCGACCGCGCATATGGGCCGGCTGAAGGGCGACGCGAAGGAGGCGGCCGCCGCCACTGGCGCCCGCACGGTGCCGGGGCGCGAGCACGGCGGCAATTGCGACATCAAGGATCTGTCGCGCGGCTCGAAGATCTACTTCCCCGTCTACGTGCCCGGCGCCGGCCTCTCCATGGGCGACCTGCATTTCAGCCAGGGCGACGGCGAGATCACCTTCTGCGGCGCCATCGAGATGGCGGGCTGGGTCCACCTCAAGGTGAGCCTGATCAAGGACGGCATGGCCAAGTACGGGATCAAGAACCCGATCTTCAAGCCGTCGCCGGTCACCCCGAAATACGACGACCACCTGATCTTCGAGGGCGTCTCCGTCGACGAGTACGGCAAGCAGCACTACCTGGACGTCACGGTTGCCTACCGTCAGGCCTGCCTCAACGCGATCGAGTACCTGAAGAAATTCGGATATTCGGGCGCCCAGGCCTACTCGATCCTCGGCACCGCCCCGGTCCAGGGCCACATCTCCGGCGTCGTCGACATCCCGAACGCCTGCGCGACCCTCTGGATTCCGACCGGCATCTTCGACTTCGACATCAACCCGTCCGCGGCCGGGCCGACGAAGTTCCTGGACGGCTCCGTCCAGATGCCGCTCTCGCCGGACCTTTGATCATGCCGGTCTACGACTACGCCTGCGAAGCGTGCGGTCCCTTCACCGTCCTGCGCCCGATGGCGCAGTTCAAGGACCCGCACGACTGCCCGGATTGCGGCGAGGCGTGCCAGCGCGCCTTCCTCACCGCTCCGCGGATCTCCGGCATGGATGCGGGGCTGAAGGCGGCCCACGCCACCAACGAGCGCAGCCGCCACGAGCCGCGGCGCTCGGGCGCTCACGGGGCCGGCTGCGGCTGCTGCTCGCCCAGGAAGACGAGTGCCGCACCCGCGGCGGCGAAGAGCTTCCCGAACGCGCGGCCCTGGATGATCAGCCACTGAGCCGAGATCCCTTGCGGCGGACGCGCCCGGCGCGCCCGCCGACACGCTTCCGGGGGGAAGCAGACGACCGAACATCGCTCCGCGAGGGAGCCGCCGGCCGCGACACGACAAGCGGGACGAACCCTGTGGGGCAGCCGGTGCAGCGTATGGGTTGGGGACTGACGATGACCGAACGGATGAGACGGACGAGGACAGGACCGGTGCGACGCCGCGGCGTCGGGATCGGAACGGCCGGCGCGCTCCTGGCGGCGAGCCTTGCCGGGGGGAGCCTTGCCGGGGCGGGCGCGGCGCTGGCGCAGCAGCCCTCGCCGGTGGGCCAGTTCAACGATCAGACCCAGCCGCGCACCGATCCCGCCATCGCCGCCAAGCCCGCCGACCCCGTCCGCACCG
>NZ_JBELQE010000030.1:0-132506 GCF_040270385.1 Methylorubrum podarium
GGAGGAGTTGGAGGTGGGGGTGGTGCGGAAGGCACCGCTGCGCCTGATCCGGCACCACCCCCACCTCCAACTCCTCCCCGCAAGGGGGAGGAGAGCCGGTTGGCGTCGAAACTGCCCCTAGGCGGCGCTGCGCGCAAGCACCGGCGCGAGAAGCTTGCGGATCTCAGGGATGCAGGAGCCGCAATTCGTGCCCGCCTTGCAGGCGGCGCCCACCGCCTCGACCGAGCCGGCCCCGGCGGCGATCGCCGCATTGATGACGTCGAGCCCGACGCCGTGGCAGGCGCAGACCACCGGCCCGGCCGAGGCCGTCGCCGCCCGGCCCGAGAGCAGGGCGCGCCGGTCGATGGCCTCGAGGTCGGGGCTGGCGAAGACCGCCTTGGCGAGTTCCCAGTCCGGCCGCCGGTCGCCCGGCGCGACGGCCAGCGCGGCCACGAGCCGGTCGCCGCGATAGACCGCGCAGCGGTAGAGCCCGCGGGCGTGATCGACATATTCGGCCAGTTCGTGGCCGGGGAACATCCCGCGCACGGCGAGCGCCATCTCGCGCGAGCCCTCTTGGGTGGCGAAGAGCAGGCCCGAGCCGCCCTGCACGGTCGCCCGCGCCCACCACCAGCCGGCGGGCGCCGCGTGGGCCTCCCGCGTCAGCAGATAGCCGCGGGAGCGGTAGGCGACGGCCTCGACGGAGGCCGGCGTCGCCTTCAGCTCGGGCTGGCCGGAGACCGGATCGGTGATGCCGCGGGCGAGCGCCGCCGCGCGCCCGTCCGAGGCGGTCATGTCGCTCCAGTGCATCGGCGCGAAGATCGAGCCCGGCAGGACGCCGTCCGTCACGGTCACTTCGAGGATCGCGCTGCCGAGATCGGTCGTGACCCGGGCGAATCCCCCGTCGCTCAGACGGTGGCGGGCCGCGTCGTCGGGATGGATCTCGACGAAGGGGACGGCGCGGTGGGCCGAGAGGCGCTGGCTTTTGCCCGTGCGGGTCATGGTGTGCCAGTGGTCGCGGATGCGGCCGGTGTTGAGCACGAGCGGGCGTTCCGCGGTCACGGGCTGCGCCAGGGCCGGCGGCTGCACCGCGACGAAGCGGGCGCGCTGATCGAAGGTGTAGAAGCGCCCGTCGGCGAAGAGACGGGCGCGGCCCTTCCGCGCGTCGGGCCCGCGCTTCGGCACCGGCCACTGCATCGGCAGGTGGGCGTCGTAGGCGTGCCGGTCGATCTCCGCGAGGCCGCCGAGGTCGAAGTCGCGGGTGCCATCGTTCTCGAAGGCCGAGAGCGCGGCGTGCTCGCGGAAGATCTCGACCGCCGAATTGTAGGCGAAGGCCTCGCCGTGGCCGAGGCGGCGGGCGACGTCGGAGAGGATCGCCCAATCGGCCCGCGCCTGCCCCGGCGCCTTCAGGAAGGCGCGCTGGCGCGAGATGCGCCGCTCGGTGTTCGTCACCGTGCCGTCCTTCTCGCCCCAGGCGAGCGCCGGCAGCAGCACGGTCTTCTTGCCCACGGCGCGGGCGCTGTCGCTGGTCGCGACCGCCTCCGAGACGACGTAGAGGTCGAGCGTCTTGAGGCTCTCGCGGATGCGGTCGGCCCGCGGCATCGACACGACGGGATTGGTGCCGATCACCCAGAGCGCCTTGATCTTCCCCCGCTCGATCGCCTCGAACAGCGCCACCGCCTTCATCCCCTCGCCGGTGATGATGTTCGGCGCCTTCCAGAAGCGCCGCACCCGGTCCACCTCCTCGGGGGCGAAGTGCATGTGGGCGGCGAGCATGTTGGCGAGCCCCCCGACCTCGCGCCCGCCCATGGCGTTGGGCTGGCCGGTGAGCGAGAGCGGCCCCATGCCGGGCCGGCCGATCCGCCCCGTGGCGAGGTGGCAGTTGATGATGGCGTTGCCCTTGTCGGTGCCCTGCGCCGACTGGTTCGCCCCCTGGCTGAAGGCGGTGACGACCCGCTTCGTGCGGGCGAACAGCTCGAAGAAGGCCTGCACGTCGGCCTCCGCGAGACCCGTCGCCCGGGCGGTGGCGGCGGCGTCCGGCGCGATCTGCCGGGCGCGCTCCAGGGCGCCCTCGATGCCGGCGGTGTGCTCCTCGATGAAGCGCCCGTCGAGCTTGGCCTGACCCGCCAGATAGGAGAGCAGGCCGGAGAACAGGGCCGTGTCGGTGCCGGGCTGGAGGCCGAGATGCAGGTCGGCCTCCTCGCCGGTCTGCGTCCGGCGGGGATCGACGGTGACGATCTTCGTGCCGCGGTTTTTGCGGGCATCGACCATGCGGCGGAACAGGATCGGGTGGCACCACGCCGCGTTCGAGCCGACGAGCACGATCAGGTCGGCCTCGTCGAGATCCTCGTAGCAGCCGGGCACCGTGTCGGAGCCGAAGGCGCGGCGGTGGGCGGCCACCGCCGAGGACATGCAGAGCCGCGAATTGGTGTCGACATGCGGCGTGCCGATGAAGCCCTTCGCCAGCTTGTTGGCGACGTAATAATCCTCCGTCAGGATCTGGCCCGAGAGGTAGAAGGCGATCGCGTCCGGCCCGTGCTGCTCGGCGATCCGCCGCAGGCCGCCGGCCACGGTGCCGAGCGCGCCCTCCCAGGACACACTCTGCCCATCGACGGTCGGGGCGAGCAGCCGGTCGCCGAGATCGACCGTCTCGCCGAGCGCCGAGCCCTTGGAGCAGAGGCGCCCGAAATTCGCCGGATGGTCGGGATCGCCCGCGATCGCCACGCCGCCCTGCCCGTCCGGCGTGGCGATCACGCCGCAGCCGACGCCGCAATAGGGGCAGGTCGTCTTCACCGCGGGTGCGGCGAGATCGGGGGCGGGCTGAGACATCACGTATCCTCGGCGGATTTTTTGTGCCGTCGCGCGGACGTTCCACCACCTTTTGCAAAAGTCGGGCCGCCCCCTTCGCGCGGGCGGAGGGGGGCCGAAAGGCCGAGCCGTCTCGGGCGGTTCCGACGGGTTTCGTCCGCTTTCCTCGCCCGCGCGTCCGGCCGCGTGGACATATGCCGGTCCGGCCTCAGATAACGACGGGAGAACGATCAGGGAGACGAGAACCATGAGCGAGCCCGCAAGCCCCTCCGCCGAGCGGGTCGAGCCCGTCACCGCCGAGCAGGCGGACAATGCCGGCACGCCCCTCCGGGTAACCGCGACGCCCGCGGCGCTGGAACTGATCGAGGAACTTAAGGCCGAGCACGGCCCGGTGATGTTCCACCAGTCCGGCGGCTGCTGCGACGGCTCATCGCCGATGTGCTATCCGGTCGGCGACTTGATCGTCGGCGACGGCGACGTGCATCTCGGCCAGGTCGGCGGCGCGGACTTCTTCATCTCGCGCTCGCAATTCGAGGTCTGGAAGCACACCCACATCATCCTCGACGTGGTGCCCGGCCGCGGCGGCATGTTCTCGCTAGAGAACGGCCGCGAGAAGCGCTTCCACATCCGCTCGCGGCTGTTCACCAGTGCCGAGAACGCGGCGCTGTCGGGCGCCTGCCGGCTCTAGCCGGCTCTCCTTCGGGATTCTTTTGGATGTTCAGCAATTCGCTGAATTTCCAGCCACTGTCCTCGATACCCGACCCCGTCATTCCGGGGCTCGCCGCAGGCGAGAACCCGGAATCCACCCGAGATGCCGAAAGTCCTGACGGGCGTGCCCGGTCGTGGATTCCGGGTTCCGCTGCGCGGCCCCGGAATGACGGCGGTGGTGACGAAGTCGGCGGGCGCCCGTTCAGGCGCGTTCGAAACCCAACAGCAGCGTGCCGCAATCGGCGGATTCATGAGCTTCTACAACTGCGAGGCAAGGCGAAAGCAATCCATGGCGCGCCTTGTCCGGAGATGGCGCACGCTGGTTCGCTTCGGCTCCGCCTCGCGACGACGGGATCGGGCGCGGCCCGGGGGCGATCGACCGGAAACCGGACGCGACGCCCTCAGCCGTCGCGGCGCAGGGCGTGGACCGAGAACAGCCCGTCGCGATCGGTCCAGGCCTCGACCGGCGACCAGCCGGCGCGGGCGGCGAGCGCCCGGAAGCCGTCGAGCGTGTACTTGTAGCTGTTCTCGGTGTGGATCGTTTCACCCGCGGCGAAGCTGAAGCCGCGCCCGGCGACGCGCACGGTCTGGGCCCGGCGGCTGACGAGATGCATCTCGATGCGCGAGGCCGCCGCGTTGAAGAAGGCCTGGTGCGCGAAGGTGCTCGGGTCGATCTCGCCGTCGAGTTCGCGGTTGATGCGGGTGATCAGGTTCAGGTTGAACGCCGCCGTGACGCCGGCCGCGTCGTCGTAGGCCGCCTCCAGCACGGCCCGGTCCTTCACGAGGTCCACGCCGAGCACCAGCGTCGCGCCCGCGCCGAGGATGCGCCCGAACACGTCGAGGAGGCGGGCCGCCTCGCAGGGCTCGAAATTGCCGATGGTCGAGCCGGGGAAGAAGCCGGCAAGCGGCCGGCCCTCGAAGCCCTCGGGCAGGGCGAAGGGCCGGGTGAAGTCGGCCACCACCGGCTCGACCGCGAGGTCGGGGAAGTCGCCCCGCAGCGTCTCGGCCTGCTCGCGCAAAAACTCGCCCGAGACATCGACGGGGAGGTAGGCCGAGAGCTCGGGCAGATGGCGCAGGAGGCGCCGCAGCTTGGCCGTCGAGCCGCTTCCGAACTCGACGAGCGCCGCGCCCTTCGGCAGCAGCGCGGCGATCTCGGGGCCGCGCGCGTCGAGGATGCCGAGCTCCGTCCGGGTCGGATAATATTCCGGCAGGGCGGTGATCTGCTCGAACAGGCCGGAGCCGGCGGCGTCGTAGAAGTACTTGGCCGGCAGCGCCTTCGGGCTCGCGCCGAGCCCGTTCCAGACATCGGCCAGGAACAGCCCGTCCTCGGTGATCGGGGCGGCGGGGCTGGTTTCCGTCAGGCGGGGATCGATCGTCAACGGCTTTCTCCGGGACCGCGGGAGGTGGAGGGCGGGATGGGCGATCAACCTCGCGCGTCGGCGAGCCTCAGACCCGTGAATTGCCAGCGCTGGTGCGGGTAGAAGAAGTTGCGGTAGCCGGGGCGCGCATGGCCGTCCGGCGTGGCGACCGAGGAGCCGCGCAGCACGTACTGGCTCGACATGAACTTGCCGTTGTACTCGCCGAGCGCGCCGGCCACCGGCCGGTAGCCCGGATAGGGGCCGTAGGCGCTGCGGGTCCATTGCCAGACGAGGCCGAAGGCGTCGTCGATCAGGCCGTCGCGGGCGGCGACCTCCCACTCGGCCTCCGTCGGCAGGTCGCGCCCCGCCCAGCGGGCATAGGCGTCGGCCTCGAAATAGCTGACATGGGTCACGGGCGCGTCCGCATCGACGGTCCTGCGGCCGGCGAGCGACATCGTCGACCAGCCATCGGATTCGCGCCGCCAGTAGCCCGGCGCCTCCCAGCCGTCGCGCTGCACGCAGAGCCAGCCCTCGTTGAGCCACAGCTCGGGGCGCGCGTAGCCGCCATCGGCCATGAAGGCGAGCCAGTCGCGGTTCGTCACGAGGCCGCGGTCGATGGTGGTGCCGAGCATCAGCACGTCGTGCTCGGGGCTCTCGTTGTCGAAGGCGAAGCCCTGCCCCGCGTGGCCGATCCGGGCGATGCCTCTTTCCAGGGCAGCCTTGCCGGCGTTTGCCTGCGCCGTGGGCATCGACCAGGCGGGATCGTAGACCGGATCGAGCGGGTTCTGCGCGAAGGCGTGCAGGAGGTCCGTGAACATCAGCTCCTGATGCTGCTGCTCGTGGTAGAGCCCGATCTCCAGGATCGGCAGCGCCCGCTCCAGCGCCGCGTCGGAGGTCTCGCGCAGCCACACCGTCACCGCACGGTCGACATGGGCGCGATAGGCGGCGGTCTCCGCCGTGGTCGGCCGGGTGATCATCCCGCGCATGAAGCGCGGCTGCCGGGGCCCGGCCTGCACGTAGTAGGAATTGAACAGGTAGTGCAGGCGCTCGTCGTAGATGGCGTAGCCCGGCAGGTGCTCGCGCAGCAGGAACTGCTCGAAGAACCACGTCGTGTGCGCCCGGTGCCACTTGGTCGGGCTTGCATCCTCCATCGACTGGATCTGCTGATCCTCCGGCGAGAGCGGGGCGGCGCGCCGCTCGGTCTCGTCGCGGACGGTGCGGAAGGCCGCGATCCAGGCGTCGCGGTCGATCGGGCGTGCGTCGAGCGGGGGCGGCGGGAAGGCCGCGCGGCTCTCAGGATGGGTGAGATGGGCTGCGCCGGCTGCCATGGTTGGAATCTCTTCCTCCGTTGCGCGCCGGAAATAGACGCCGATTGCCCTATGACAACGTCCGAACCCGCCAAGCTGTTCGTCGCACCCCCTGTCGCACCTCCCGCCACTCTCCCGTGGCACCGGTGCCAAGCGCGGCCTTTTTGCAGCCGCAGTGAGGTGTCCTTAACCGTCGCCGCCGGACACTCGCCGCCCCAAGGTTTCATGGATGCGCGAGCCCGGGCGGCGGTCATGCGGATCGATCTGATGGCAGGGGCGACCCTTTCGGCGGCATTGCCGGTGCAGAACGCGCAGCCGGTCATCCTCGTCTTCGATTCCGGCCTCGGCGGCCTCACCGTGCTGGAGCAGGTGCGCCGCGCCCGGCCGGACGCGGCCTATGTCTACGCGGCGGACGACGCGGCCTTCCCCTACGGTGCGCTGAGCGAGGAGCGACTGGTGGCGCGGGTGATCGCGGTGATGGAGCGGCTGTTGGCGCGCCACGCCCCCGACCTCGTGGTGATCGCCTGCAACACCGCCTCGACCCTGGTGCTGCCGGCCCTGCGCCAGCGCTTCGTCACGCCCTTCGTCGGCGTCGTGCCGCCGATCAAGCCGGCCGCCGCGCTCACCCGCACGCGGGTCATCTCCCTGCTCGCGACCCCCGGCACCGTGGCGCGGGCCTATACCCATGATCTCGTCGCGAATTTCGCGAGCGATTGCGCGGTAACCCTTGTGGGTTCCAAGAACCTCGCGGGCTATGCCGAGGCCGAGATGGCCGGCGCGCCGGTATCGGACGCGGCGATCCTGGCCGAGATCGAGCCCTGCTTCGTCGAGCGCGAGGACGGCCGGCGGACCGACGTCGTGTGCCTCTCCTGCACCCACTACCCGCTGCTGCTGCCCCGCTTCGAGCGTCTCGCCCCCTGGGCGGTCACCTGGATCGACCCGGCCCCGGCCATCGCCCGCCGGGTGATCCAGCTTCTCGGCGAGGGATCGGCGCAGGCCTCCGATGCGCCGCCCGCCCGCGCCGTGTTCACCGGCGGAAGCGGGCTCACCCCGGCGCTCGGCCGGTCGCTGGAGCGGCGGGGTTTGTACGAGACGATGATCGAGGCGATGCCGCTGGCGGTGAACTGAGGCGAGCCGTCACCGCCTCTCCCGCGGCGCCAGTTCCTCCGGCACCAGCGTCGCCGCATCCTGCCGCGCCACGATCTCGGCGAGGCCGACCGGCGCGAAATCCCAGGCATCCACGCCGACGTCGCAGGAGCGGGTGGTGTCGGGCAGCGTCGCATGGGTGTGGCCGTAGAGGTGCCGGGTCTCGCGCCAGAGGCCCGGCCAGGCGCGGTGGGCGTAGTGCGCGAGGAACAGCCGCCACGTCCGCCCCGCTTCGTCCGGCACCGAGATCCGGGCGCTCTCCAGCGGCGGCTCGGCCCAGGGGAGATCGAGCACGCGGTTGCTGTCGTGGTTGCCCCTCACCAGCCGCTTGACCCCGTTCAGCTGCGCGAAGACGGCGGCGCAGTGCTCGCGGCTGGCATGGGCCGCGAAGTCGCCGAGATGCCAGACCTCGTCCGCCGCGCCGACGCGCGCGTTCCAGCGGGCGATCAGCGCCGCGTCATGCGCCTCCACCGAGGCGAAGCCCCGCCGTCGGCGCTCGATTAGGTGCGCGTCGCCGAAATGCGTGTCGGCGATGAAGAAGGTAGCCATGCGTTCTTCACGATGCTGTGGAACAAGGCCGCGATCCAGGGGGCGGATCGCCCCGGTCGTCCGCCGACCCGCGCCGGCCCATTTGCCGGTCCTCGCCCGCTCTCAACACGCCGCGGGCCGCTTTGACTCCGCCACCGACCGTGACAGAAGGTACAGGCATGCCCATCGACCAGCCGAGCGCGCGTGATGGGTTCCGCGATCTCGGCGGACGGTTCGGAGGCAGCAACATTTTTCCGAGGACTCCCGGCGCAGTGTCACCCGGATTGCTCGGTGCCCCTGCGCAAACGTGCTAGCGCGGCCGTCATGCCGGTCTGGACGAAAATCCTCGTTGTCGCCGCCCTTGCCGTGATCCTTTCGGCCTGGGGATGGATGCTGGATTTGAGCCTCTCCGCCGCCCATGCATGGCTCCTCGAACAGATCGGTCACACGGGGATGCGGCTCCTGATCGGAGCCATGGTGTTCGCGGGCGCCTGGGCGCTCTGGAAGGAGACGGAGGATCGATGAGCCGTCCTCTCGCCGTCGCGCTCCTGGCGCTCGCTCTCTATCTCGGCGTGGTGGACTGCGTTCTGAAACTGGGTTTCTCGGCGGTGCATGCCTGGCTGATCGACCTGGTCGGCCGGACCGGCCTGTGGGTCGTCATCGCCGCCACCCTGTTCGGCGGCGGCTGGCTCGTCTGGAACGAGCAGGAGGACGGCTGACCGCGGGGCGGATGCGGCCGCCCCTCCGCTCAGAACCGGTCGATCAGAGCCGCGCCCCAGATCAGGGCGGCGATGAGCTGCGTCATGAACGCACCCGCCGAGGCGAGATCCTTCACGATGCCGATCCGGTCGTGCCGGCCTGGATGGAGGTGGTCGCACAGCTTCTCGATGGCGGTGTTGAGGAGTTCCGCCCCAAGCATCAGCAGCAGGCTCGCGACGAGCGCCACCCGGACCCACAGGCTGCCGCCCAGCACGAGCGCCACGGGCAGCCCGAGCGCCAGCAGGACGAGTTCGAGCCGGATCGCCCGCTCCGTGCGCCCGCCATGGACGAGGCCGCGCCAGGAGTTCAGGAAGGCGAGGTAGAGCGCGATCACGGCGTCTCCCCCGGGGCGGCGCGCGCGATCCACTTGGCGAGGATCGGGCCGGTCGCCAGCACGACGAACAGGCGCAGCGTCTGCACCGCGAGCACGAAGGACACGTCGGCCCGCGAGCCCAGGGCGATGATCGCCACCGAGTCGAGCCCGCCGGGACTGGTGGCCAGGAAGGCGGTGAGGAAATCGATCGGCAGCCAGTGGGTCAGGGCCCAGGCCCAGAGCCCGCAAAGCCCGATGATCGCGCCGGTGGCCGTCAGCACGCCCGGCAGGGCGTGGAGCGTCGCGTCCAGGGTCCGCCGGTTGAAGCGCAGGCCGACATACCAGCCGATCGCCGCGTAGGCGGCGTCGAGCGCCGGTCCGGGCAGGGCGATGTCGAGCAGGCCGGTGGCGTGAAGGATCGCGCCGAGCCCCATCGGCCCAACCAGGGGGGCGGAGGGCAGTCGCAGCAGGCTCGCGAGGCCGTACCCGACGGCCGCGACGGCGATCGTGGCCGCGAGGCCGGGCCAGGTCCAGGACTCCTCCGGGCTGCCCGCGCCGGCCGGGCCGGCGGCGTCGGCGAGCAGGCGCGCGACGAGCGAGGCCGAGAGCACCACGGCGGCGACGCGCACGTATTGCATGAACGCCACCAAGCGCGGGTCCGCGCCGTAATCCTCGGCCATCGCCACCATGGCCGCGGCGCCGCCCGGCGAGGAGCCCCAGGCCGCGGTCGTGCCGGGCAGGACCCGCAGCCGCGTCAGGGCGAGCCCGGTCAGCGCGCCGGCCGCCACGGTCACGCCGACCACCGCGAGGATGATGAACCCGTCCTCGTGCAGGGTCGCTGCGATCTCGGTGGTGGCGGAGCGGGCGACGAGGCAGCCGATCACCGCCTGGGCGGCCAGGAACAGCGGCCGGCTCAGCGACAGCCCGGCCCCGCGCACGCCGAAGATGATCGCGGCCAGCATCGGCCCGAGGAGAAGGGCGGCGGGGAAATGCGCGCGGCTCAGGCCGTAGGCGAGAGCGGCCGAGACGGCGACGAGCGCCGTCCAGCGCAGGAGGATGCGGGTCTCGGGCACGGGCCTGGGTGCAGGAAGGGGCGGGAACGGCGCGGGAAAGGCGCGGGATGCGATCCGCGCGCGGCCCGCGCTACACGCTCTCGCCCGAACTGTCACGGCGAGGCCGCGACGCGGCCGCCGGCCCGCTCGTCCCGACGGTCACGCGCGAAACCCCTCGTCGTCGCGGCAGGCGGCCGTGCCCGCCGGGGCGTGCGCCCGGAAGAAGGCGGCGAGATGCGCGAGGCCGGCCGCCCGCGGATCGCTGGAGCGCCAGGCGAGCGCCACGGTGCGGCCGGGTCCCTCCCCCTCGAAATGGCGCATGACGGTCAGGCCGCTCGGATCGGGTCCCGCGGGAACGGCGAGGGCCGGGATGAGGGTGTAGCCGGCGCCCGCCGCCACCATCGAGCGCAGGGTTTCCAGACTGGTCGCGTGGCGGCCGGCGCCCCTCAGGGTGCCGCAGGCGGCGATCGTCTGGTCGCGCAGGCAATTGCCCTCATCGAGCAGCAGCAGGTCCGGCCCGCTCAGGTTTTCCGCCCGCGGCGCCGCCCCCTGGGCGAAGGCGTGGTCCGCCGGGCAGGCGAGCCGGAACGGCTCCACGAAGAGCGGCGAGACGGTGAGCCCGGAAGCCGCCACCGGCAGCGAGACCAGGGCCGCGTCGATGCGCCCGTCGCGCAATCCGTCGAGGATCTCGGCGGTGCGCGCCTCGCTGAGCGCCAGCGTCAGCAGGGGGAATTCCTGGCGCAGCAGGCGCAGCACGAGGGGGAAATAGTAGGGGCCCAGCGTCTGGATCGCGGCCAGCACGAGCCTGCCGGTGAGCGGCGAGCCGCGCCCTTCGACGGCGAGCGCCAGCAGGCGCTGCGCCTCGCCGAGCACCACGCGGGCCTGCCGGACGATGCCCTGCCCGGCCACGGTCAACAACACGCGACGGTTGGATCGCTCGAACAAGGTCAGCCCGAGCGCGTTCTCCAATTTACGAACCTGCACGGAGAGCGTCGGCTGGCTCACGTTGCAGCGCTCGGCGGCCCGGCCGAAATGCCCCTCGTCGGCGACGGCCACGACATATTCGAGATCGCGCAGGGACAGGCCGGAGAGGTTCATAGGCTGCATCTATCACAACGTTTGTGACGATGCATTTGCCAATGGGTCATGCCTGGGTCATACCGTCGAAACAGAATGGTTCCAGGCTGTGCGCCCGCCCCGAGCGATCCACCCTGAAGCCCCTGCCTCCCAAGGAGAGAGTGACGCATGAGCGAGAACCGTCCGATTCTGACGACCCGCCAGGGCCATCCGGTCCGGGACAACCAGAGCCTGCGCACGGTCGGCGAGCGCGGACCGGCGACGCTCGAGAACTACCAGTTCATCGAGAAGATCACCCACTTCGACCGCGAGCGCATCCCCGAGCGCGTCGTGCACGCCCGCGGCGCCGGCGCCCACGGCTGGTTCGAGGCCTACGGCAAGATCGGCGACGAGCCGGCCTCCAAGTACACCCGCGCCCGCGTGCTCAACGAGACCGGCGTGAAGACGCCGATGTTCGTGCGCTTCTCGACGGTCGCCGGCGCCAAGGAGAGCCCGGAGACCGAGCGCGACCCGCGCGGCTTCGCCGTCAAGTTCAAGACCGTCGAGGGCAACTGGGACCTCGTGGGCAACAACCTCAAGGTCTTCTTCATCCGCGACGCGATCAAGTTCCCCGACATGATCCACGCGTTCAAGCCGGACCCGGTGACGAACCGCCAGGAGGCGTGGCGCTTCTTCGACTTCGTGTCGCAGCACCCCGAGTCGATCCACATGGTGACGTGGCTGAAGTCGCCCTGGGGCATCCCGGCCAACTACCGCGAGATGGAAGGTTCGGGCGTCAACACCTACAAGCTGGTCAACGACCAGGGCGAGGCGGTGCTCTGCAAGTTCCACTGGCAGCCCAAGCAGGGCGTGCGGAACCTGACCTCGCAGCAGGCGTCGGAAATCCAGGCCAAGGATGTCGGCCACGCCACGCGTGACCTCTACGACAACATCCAGGCCGGCAATTTCCCCGAGTGGGAGTTCTGCGTGCAGATCATGCCCGACGGCCCGAACGACCATCTCTCGTTCGATCCGCTGGACGACACGAAGCGCTGGCCCGAGGATCAGTTCCCGCTGCTGCCGGTCGGCCGCATGGTGCTCGACCGCGTGCCGGACAACTTCTTCGCTGAGGTCGAACAGTCGGCCTTCGGCACCGGCGTGCTGGTGGACGGCATCGACTTCTCGGACGACAAGATGCTGCAGGGCCGGACTCTGTCCTACTCCGACACGCAGCGCTACCGCGTCGGCGCGAACTACCTCCAGCTGCCGATCAACGCGCCGCAGCCCGGCGTGAAGGTCTACTCGAACCAGCGCGACGGCGCGATGACCTACGGCGTCGACGGGACGGGCCCGAACCGGCACATCAACTACGAGCCCTCGACGCTCGGCGAGGGCCTCGCCGAGGCGCCGAAGCGCAAGGAGTACCACCAGCCGGTCGAGGGCAACCTCGGTCGCTACCAGACCTCGCGCACCGAGGACGACTACGCCCAGGCGGGCCACCGCTACCGGACTTTCGAGGACTGGGAGCGCGAGGACCTGATCGCCAACCTCGTGGCCGACATGAAGCAGTGCCCGGAGCCTATCCAGCTGCGGATGGTCTGGCACTTCTGGCACGCCGACGAGGATTACGGCCGCCGCGTCGCCGAGGGCGCCGGGATCGACCTGGAGAAGGCCAAGGCCCTGCCGCCGCTGCCGGGCCGCGCCGCCCCGCACAAGCGCCTGACGCCCGAGACCTACACCGAGGGCGGCAACGCCCCGCACAAGGTCGCCGCCGAGTAAGGCGGACGGCCCGCTGACGGAAAAAACCCCGCCCGACCGTCAGGTCGGGCGGGGTTTTTGCTTTGGAGGAAGCGCCGCTTGCGGCGCCTCCCTCCCCAGCCTTACGGGCAGGAGCGGCGCACGCCGCGCTTGGCGATGTAGGTCTGGGTCTGCGGGTCGTAGGTCTTGAAACGGCGAGCGCACTCGGCCACCGCGTCGTCGTCGCCGCCGGGCGCGACACCCGTCGTGACCGTCTCGGTGCCGTAGTAGCCGGCCGGCGCGTAGTAGCCGTCGTCGTAGCCATACCCGTAGCCGTAGCCCGGATAGCCGTAGGCGCCGTAGAGACCACCGGCGGCGAGGCCGAGGCCGACGCCGAGACCCAGGCCGCCGTAGCCGTAGCCGCGGCGATAGTAGCCGGCGTTCCTCCAGCGGTTGCCGCCGTACCAGCCGCGGTTGCCGAAGCCGGGCCGCACGCCGGCGATCCCGCCGCCATAGCCCGGGCGAACGCCGCCGCCGAAGCCGGGACGGCCGGCGAAGCCGCCACCGCCGATGCCGGGCCGGCCCGCGAACCCGCCGCCGCCGATGCCGCCACGGCCGGCGAAGCCGCCGCCGCGGAAGCCCGGATTGCCGAACCCGGTCACGCCGCCCGCTCCGAGGGCGCTGCGGAAATTGCCGCCGCCGAGGCCGCCGGAGCCGCCGACGCCGATCGGCCGCGCGTCGGCGCCGGCCGGGAGGTAGGCCAGCGCACCCACGAGGGCGGCAGAGGCCACGATTATCCGCTTCATCGTCATTCCCTTGCAGTTCGAGAGAATGGCCCGCACCGGTCTCCACCGGCAGAATGGCCCGTTATTCTCCGAACGCCGGAAGATGACAGTCGATCCCGAGGCCGCGATTGACCGAATGTCGCGCGCTCGTCTCGGATCGTCTTCGCGTGACGATCGCGCGTGCAAACGGCCCCGCGGCGCGGATGTCGGCTACGCGCGGCGGCGCCGGGCCGCGAGCGCGACGAGGAGGCTGAGGATCAGCCCCAAGGCGAACGGCCCGTCGCCGAAGGCGGCGTAGAGAGTGCGGCCGGGGAGCCGGACGGGAAGGTCCGCGTCGAGCACGCCCTCGCTCCCGAGGGGAAGGCTCGCGACGACCCGGCCATGGCCGTCGACCACCGCCGAGATGCCGGAATTGGCGTCGCGGACCAGCGGCAGCCCCTCCTCCACCGCCCGCAGCCGGGCCTGGGCGAGGTGCTGGCGCGGTCCCGGCGTGTCGCCGAACCACGTGTCGTTGGTGAGGTTGAGGATCAGGCCCGGCACGGCCGGCGCACCCTCGGCCGGATCGGGGGGCAGGATCGCGCCGGGGAAGATCGCCTCGTAGCAGATCGTGGCGGCGACCGGCGGCAGGCCCGGCACGTTGAGGATGCGCTGACCCGCGCGGTCGCCCGCGGTGAAGCCGCCGGGGACGGAGATGAACTGGCGCAGACCCGCCGACCGCAGCAGCGCATCGAGGGGACCCGGCAGGTACTCGCCGAAGGGGACGAGGTGGACCTTGTCGTAGATGTCGCCGAACCGCCCGCCCGCCCCGATCGTCAGGATCGAGTTGAAGAACACGGCGTTCTCGCGGGTCAGCCGCTCGCCGTTGGGCAGTTCGCGCACCCGCGCGGCGCCGGTGATGAGCTGCTTGCCCTCGGGGAGCGCGGCGCCGATCCGCGCGAGCGCCTCCGGATCGCGCTGAATCAGGAAGGGAAAGGCCGATTCCGGCCAGATCAGGTGGGTGACGTCGGCGATGCCGGTCCGGTCGGGCGAGAGCGCGCGGTCGCTGAGTTCGAGATACTTGTCGACGATCCGCTCGCGGTTGGCGGAGCCGAATTTGTCGTCCTGCGGGATGTTGGGCTGGATCAGCCGCAGGCGCACGCCGGCCACCGTGGGATCCGGCGCGGCGGGCACGCGCCACGCCCCGTAGGCGGCCAGCCCCGCGAGGGCGACGAGCGCCGCCAGCGTCGGCCCGAACCGGCCCCGCGGCGTCGCGCCGGTGGCGAGCGTCGCGGGGGCGGCGGCGATGAGCACGGCGAGCAGGGTCAGGCCGTAGAGGCCGACGAGCGAGGCCGCCTGCATGGTCCAGAGGTTTCCCCCCAGCGCCATGCCGAGGGTGTTCCACGGGAATCCCGTCAGCACGTGCCCGCGCAGCCACTCGGCGGCGGCGAGCCCGAAGGCGAGCGCCGCGATGCGGCCCGCCCCCCGCGACCAGACGAGGCGGGCGGCGGCGAAACCCGCGGCGGAGAACAGGGCGAGCAAAGCCGGCAGGCCGAGCACGCCGAGGGGGAGCGCCCAGGCGAACTGGTCCGCCTCCACGAGGAAGGCGGTGCCGAGCCACCACAGGCCGGCGGTGAAGTAGCCGAAGCCCCAGGCCCAGCCGATCCCGGCGCAGGCCCGGACCGTGCGCCGGCCCGAGCCGCCGATCGCCGCGCCGTCGATCAGCCAGACGGCGACCGAGAGCGAGACGACGAGCGCCGGGAACAGCCCGTAGGGCGGCATGGCGAGCGCGCCGCAGGCGCCGGCCGCAGCGGCGATGGCCCACCGCGTCCAGCCATGGCTCAGGATGATACGGTGGGCGATGGCCTCGAGGGGGCCGATCCGCCCCGCGGCCGGGCGCATCCCGGCGCCGGGCGCGCGGCCGAGCGGAGCGGTCATGCCTTGTCGCCTCGTCCCTTACCGGCCGGATTCGGCGACCTGGGCTCTGTCCGCTTCGGCCGCCTCCGTCCCGGTGGCGTCGATCTCGGGCGCGTGCGGCGCCGGGCGCGGCGGCGGCAGGGCGAGCGGCACCACGGTGCCGATCTTGGCCGGCGCGCGCTGGAGCTTGATCCGCTTCACCCGCCGGGGATCGGCGTCGAGCACCTCGAACTCGATGTCGTCGGGACCGGGGATCCGCTCGCCGCGCACCGGCACCCGGCCGGCGAGCGTCACGATCAGGCCGCCGATCGTGTCGATCTCCGCCGCGAGGTCCCCGACCGCGGTGACGAGATCGAGGCCGGTGGCCTCCGACACCTCGGCGAGGCCGGCGCGGGCGTCGGCGATGTAGGCCTCCGTCTCGCCCTCCATGCGGTTGACGAGCTGGCCCTCGGCCACGTCGTGCTCGTCCTCGATGTCGCCGACCACCATCTCGATCAGATCCTCGATCGAGATCAGGCCGTCGGTGCCGCCGTACTCGTCGATGACGAGGGCCATGTGGGTGCGCGTCGCCTGCATCCGCACCAGCAGGTCGATGGCCGGCATGGAGGGGGGCACGAACAGCACCGGCCGCTGGATGCGGATCGAGGCGAGGGTCGCCGTGAGATCGACCTTGCCGAGATCGAGGCTGCGCAGGGCGCCGCGGGCGGAGGCGGTCCGGCGCGGGCGCGGCGTGGGCTTGGCCTCGGAATCCTCGGTCACGGCCTGGGGCACCGGGCGGCGCGGCGCGGCTTCGGCGCGGGTGGCGAGGTATTCCACGAAGTCGCGGATGTGGACCATGCCGCGGGGGTCGTCGAGGGTCTCGCCGTAGACCGGCAGGCGCGAGTGTCCGGCGGTGCGGAACAGCTTCAGCAGGTCGCCGAGGCTGGTGTCGCTGGACACCGCCACGATGTCGGCGCGGGGCAGCATCACGTCGTCGACCCGCACCTTGTGCAGGCCGAGCACGTTCTTGAGCATGGCCCGCTCAAGCGGAGAGAAGGCGTCCTCGCCCGTGTCGGGCTCGGCCAGGGCCTCCTCGATATCGGTGCGCAGGGACTCGCGCGGACGCAGGTGGAAGACGTTCAGCAGACGATCGTACCACGCCTCGCGTGGGGGCGGTTCGGCGTCCGCGGCTGGCGCGGCCAGGGCCGCGCCGCGACTTCGGTCGTTGGTCATGGGTCTCTAGGTTGGATGCGGCGGGAGTGCCGGTTGTCAGTCGTCGTAAGGATTCGGGATGCCGAGAGTCCGGAGCGCGGCGACCTCGAGCGCCTCCATGGCGTCGGCCTCTGCCTCGCCGGTCTCATGGTCCTGTCCGAGAAGGTGAAGGGTGCCATGGACGAGGAGGTGGGCGAAATGGTGCTCGAACGGCTTCGACTGCTCCGCACTCTCGCGCACGAGCGTGTCATACGCAAGAACCACGTCGCCGAGCGGCCGCGCCATGCCGGGCTGCAGCGGCCCTCCCGCGGCCGGAAACGACAGCACGTTGGTGGGCTTATCCTTGTTCCGCCATGTCCGGTTGAGGGTCTGGACGGTGGCGTCGTCCGCCAGCAGGACGCTCACCTCGACCGGACCGGAGGCCGAATCGGGCAGAATGGCCAATCCGGCCTCGACGGCCCGCAGCGCGAACGCCTCCAGATCGGGGACCGCCTGCTCCCAGCGCGGATCCTCGACGGCGATGTCGATCTCGTTGTCGCTCATGTCGGTCGCGCGAGGGGTCAGGCCAGCGGCCGGCGCCGCGGGTTCGGGTTGCGGTCGGCCTCGGCCTCGCCGTGGGCGGCGGCCTCGTAGGCGGTGACGATGCGGCGCACGAGGTCGTGGCGCACCACGTCCACATCGCGGAAGCGCACCCGGCCGATGCCCTCGACGCCGTCGAGCACGTTGACCGCCTCGACGAGACCCGACTTCTGGCCCGGCGGCAGGTCGATCTGGCTCGGATCGCCGGTGATGATCATGCGCGAATTCTCGCCCAGTCGCGTCAGGAACATCTTCATCTGCATCGAGGTGGTGTTCTGCGCCTCGTCGAGCAGGACCACGGCGTTGGTCAGCGTGCGCCCGCGCATGAAGGCGAGCGGCGCGATCTCGATGATGCCGGTCTGCAGGCCGCGGTCGACGTGGCGGGCCTCCATGAAGTCGTAGAGCGCATCGTAGATCGGGCGCAGGTACGGATCGACCTTCTCGCGCATGTCGCCGGGCAGGAAGCCGAGCCGCTCGCCGGCCTCGACGGCGGGCCGCGACAGGATCAGGCGCTCGGCGTGGCCCTGCTCCAGCAGCGAGACGGCGTGGCCGACGGCGAGCCAGGTCTTGCCGGTGCCGGCGGGGCCTTCGGCGAAGACGAGTTCGTTGGCCCGCAGGAGCTTGATGTAGTCGCTCTGCGCCGCGTTGCGGGCGCGCACGGCGCCGCGCTTGCGGGTCGCGATCTGCTCGAACTGCTCGCGGCCGTTGTCGGCCGTGATCTCGGCGGAGGGGAACAGGTTGCCCTGGACGGTCACCTCCTGGATCACCCCGTCCACGTCGCCGAGCGTCAGGGTGGTGCCGCCCTTCTGCACGCGGGCGTAGAGCCGCTCGAACACGCGCCGGGCCTTCTCGGCGGCCTCGGGCGTGCCCTTGACCACGAGGTGGTTGCCGAGCGCGGTGCCGGTGATGCCGAGCCGCCGCTCGATATGGGCGACGTTCTGGTCGTACTGGCCGAAGACGAGGCTCGCGAGCCGGTTGTCGTCGAAGGTCAGCGAGACTTCGACCGTTTCGGAGAGGCCCGGACGCCCCGGGGATGGTCGGTTGTTGCGGCCGGCGGGGCCACGGGCGGACGCAACGTCAATCGGCACGCGAGAGATCCGGCATGATGGGATGCCTCATATAGGTCACGCGGCGGCGGCCGCACCCTCCAGCGCCTCGCCGAACAGGCTGTTGGAGCCCGCCCGCGTGATCCGCACCGGGACCAGGGTGCCGATGGTCGAGGGCGGCGCGTCGAACTGCACCGCCTGGAGGTGCGGCGTCTTGCCCGCGACCTGTCCCGGATGGCGGCCGGTCTTCTCGACCAGGATTTCGGCGACCGTGCCGACCGCGGCCGCGTTGAAGGCGTGGCGCTGCGCGTCGAGGAGCTGCTGCAGGGCGGCCAGACGCTCGGTCTTCACCGCTTCGGGAACCGCGTCCGCGCGCTCCGCCGCCGGGGTGCCGGCCCGCGGGCTGTACTTGAACGAGAAGGCCGCCGCGAAGCCGATATCGGCGACGAGCCGCATCGTCTCGGCGAAATCGGCGTCGGTCTCGCCGGGGAAGCCGACGATGAAGTCCGAGGACAGGGCGATGTCGGGCCGCGCATTGCGGATGCGCTCGATCAGCCGGCGGTAGGCGTCGCCGGTGTGGCGCCGGTTCATTGCGTGGAGGATGCGGTCCGAGCCCGATTGCACCGGCAGGTGCAGGTAGGGCATTACCAGCGGGTTCCTTTCGTGCGCGACGATGAGGTCGTCCGCGAAGTCGTTGGGGTGGCTCGTCGTGTAGCGCAGGCGCAGGAGCCCCGGAACCGAGGCCAGCGCCTCCATGAGCTGCCCCAGCGTCGAGGCCGCCCCGTCCGGCCCGTCGCCGTGATAGGCGTTGACGTTCTGGCCGATCAGCGTGATCTCGCGCACCCCGCCCTCGACGAGGCGGCGCGCCTCCTCGACCACCGCCGCGACCGAGCGCGAGACCTCCGCGCCGCGGGTATAGGGCACGACGCAGAAGGCGCAGAACTTGTCGCAGCCTTCCTGCACCGTGAGGAAGCCGGTGACGCCGCGGTTGCGCCGGGCGGGCAGGTGATCGAATTTGTCCTCGACCGGAAACTCGGTGTCGACGACGCGGCTCTCCCGTGACTGGCGCAGGAGATCCGGCAGGCGGTGATAGCTCTGCGGGCCGACGACGACGTCGACCGCCGGGGCGCGCGAGAGAATCTCGCGCCCTTCCGCCTGCGCGACGCAGCCCGCGACCACGATGCAGGTGTCCTGCCCGCCCTCGGCGCGCTCGCCCTTCAGCACGCGCAGGCGTCCGAGCTCCGAATAGACCTTCTCCGCGGCCTTCTCGCGGATGTGACAGGTGTTGAGGACGACGACGTCGGCCTCCTCGACCGAGTCCGTCGCGCTGTAGCCCTCGGCCGCCAGCACGTCGGCCATGCGGCCGGCGTCGTAGGCGTTCATCTGGCAGCCGTAGGACTTGACGTAGGCTTTCTTCAAGATCGGGAACCCTGCCGCCGACGGGCGGCGAATTTCGGGGGACTTTCTGCTCGACAGGCCCTCTATCACGGTTCGCGCGCCGACACGATTCTCTTGCGCACCCCCTCGCCCACCCGAAGAGTCCCGCCCGTGAACCCTGCCGACGACCTCGCCTTCTTCGCCCTGCTGACCGGCAGCTTCCTGCGCCTCGTCGGCCGCCCGCTGCTGCCGGAGCCGGATCTCGGGCCGGATTGGCTCTACGGGCAGGCGCCCTTCGCCGTGCTCGCCCACGACACCGGCGCCGACCCGCTCTTCGTCTACGCCAACCGGGCGGCGCAGCGGGCGTTCGGCTACACTCTCGAGGAGTTCGTCGGCATGCCTTCGCGGCTCTCGGCGGAGGCGCCGGAGCGGGCCGAGCGGCAGCGCCTGCTCGACGCGGTCGCCCGCGACGGATTCGTCTCGGGCTATGCCGGCATCCGGGTCGCCAAGGACGGGCGGCGTTTTGCCGTCGCCGAGGGGATCGTCTGGCAGCTGATCGACGGGGGCGGGATCGTCCGCGGGCAGGCGGCGACCTTTCCGCTGCCGGCTTGAGCGCTCACACCGCGGCGATGCCCGGCGCCGAGACGTCGGCGCCCTCCCCGGCCGCCTCCGGCAGAGCCGGCACCGGACGGACGCCGGGCCCGCCGAGGCGGATCTCGCGCAGGCCCCGGCGCACCGCCGCCTCGGCCTGGGCGGTGGCGAGCTTGCGGTCGGTGGCGGCATCGAAGGCGATCGGTGCGCCCCAATCCACGTGGACGTCGATCGGGCCGCGCTCGGCGAACAGGGCGAGATGGGGAGCGAGCTCCATGTCGCCGTACCACGCGATCTCCGGCCGCTCGGCGCGGGTCACGGGCAAGCCGTTGCGGCGCGGATAGGCCAGGGCGAGCGGCTGGAGCCGGATCCGGGCGAGGCCGCCGGCTTCGGCGGAGAGCGCGGCACGCGCCGCGCCGACCAGGGAGGAGCGGAACGGCAGCAGCCGCAACCCGTCGCCGGTGGTGCCTTCGGCGAACAGCACGATCAGGTCGCCGTTCACGAGGCGCTCGCCGACCGTGGCGTTGACGCTGGCGGTCGCCGCGCGCTTGGCCCGCTCGATGAAGACCGTGCGCTGGAGCTTGGCCAGCGGGCCGATCAGTGGCCAGCCCTCGATCTCCGACTTCGCCACGAAGGAGAGCGGGCGCAGCGAGCCGAGGGCGACGATGTCGAGCCAGGAGACGTGGTTGGCGAGCACCAGGGCCGGCTCGCCCGGTGGCGGCGGCGTGCCCGTCTGCGTCACCCGCACCGAGAACAGGCGCAGGAACAGGCGGTGGAACAGCACCGGGATATGCGCGGCGAGCCGCCCGCGGCCGAAGCGCAGGCTGAGCCAGTGCGGCCCGATCACGATCAGGAAGGCCAGGGCCTGGACGAGCAGGCGGAGGCCGATGCCGGCCCGCGTCATCGGGCGGCTGCGCTCGCGCGAGGCCTCACGACAGCGACGCGCTCATGGTCAGCGCGGTCGCCCGGCTGCCGTCGGGCAGCGGGTAATAGCCCTTGCGCTCGCCGACCTTGAGGAAGCCGTGGCGGGCGTAGAGCTTCAGGGCCGGCGTGTTGCCCTCGTCCACTTCGAGATGGACCGTGCGGATGCCGGCGAAGGCGAGCGCCGTCAGGTGCTCGCTCAAGAGCCGTCGGCTGTGGCCGCCGCCGCGGGCGGAGGGCGCCAGCACGATGGTGAGGATCTCCGCCTCGTCCACGGCCTTGCGCGACAGCACGAAGCCCAGCAGCGCGTTGCCGCGGCGCAGGGCGTGCGCCTCGATCGAGCGCTCGCACAGCATCCGCTCGAATTCGTGGGCGGCCCAGGGACGGGCGAAGGCGGTGGCGTGCAGCTTCTCCAGGTCGCCCGCCTGGCCGGCATCCCGCAGGGGCGCGACGTAGGGCACGGAGCCCCAGGTGTCCCACCACGCGGACCACCAGTCGAGGGGCCAGAACGGGGAGACGGTGCGCGTCATGCCCTTGCGAGCCTCGCATGATCCTGCGGCTGGGCGTCCGGCCCGCGCAGGTAGAGGGGGCGCGGCAGCGCCTGATCCGGGTCGGCCACGAGCCCGAGCGAGGCGACCCAGGCGATCTGCGGCGCCCCCGTCTCGGCGACCTCGACGGTGAGCCCGGCCGCGCCCGCCGCCGCGGCGAGGGCGGGCGCGCCGGATCCGGTGAGGATCGCCCGTCGTCCGCCGAGCAGGCTCACCGCCTCCCCAACGGCGACATGCCGCGGCGGGATCACCGTGCCCTCCGTCACGCTCATGGCCTGGAGATAGACGGCGCCGTGGCGGGCATCGATCGCGGCGACCACCGTATCCTCGCCGTTGAGGGCGAGCTGGGGCGCGAGCAGGGCGGACAGGGTCGTCACGCCGACGACGGGAATGCCCGCCGCGAGCCCGATGGCCCGGGCGGCGGAGAGGCCGACGCGCAGGCCCGTGTAGCTGCCCGGCCCGACCGTGACCGCGACCCGGTCGAGTCCCTCGAACCCGCCCTCGACCCGGGCCGTGACCCGCTCGATCAGCGGCAGCAGCGCCTCGGCATGGCCGCGCACGAGCGGCATCGACTCCTCGGCGAGCAGGTCGTCGCTGTCGTCGGTGGCCACGCAGGCGGCACAGGCTTCGAGCGCCGTATCGATGGCAAGGATCCGCAACCGTTCAATCCATCCGGCGGCGGGCCACAGGCGCCCGCCATCGGGTTCAGTTTACGACGAAACGATCGCCCCCGTCAGGGCACCGGGGGCCGGCCTCCCCAAGGAAGCGCGCCGGTGTTGCACCGGTGCCCGCCGTGAGGAGGAGACGGATCAGATCGCCTGGACTTCCCGCACGGAGGGGAGGAAGTGCCGGAACAGGTTCTGCACGCCCTGGCGCAGGGTCGCGGTGGAGGACGGGCAGCCGGAGCAGGCGCCCTTCATCTCGAGATAGACGATGCCGTCGCGGTAGCCGCGGAAGGTGATGTCGCCGCCGTCGCCCGCCACCGCCGGGCGCACGCGGGTCTCGAGCAGGTCCTTGATGGTGGCCACCGTGTCGTGGTCGCCCTCGTCGTAGAACTCCTCCGTCTCGTCCTCCGCGAGCGCCGTGCCCTCGGCGAGGACCGGGCGGCCGGACTGGAAGTGATCCATGATCGCGCCGAGCACGGCGGGCTTCACCTGCGGCCACTCGTTCACGCCGTCGGCCTTGGTGACCGAGATGAAGTCGTGCCCGAAATAGACGCCGGAGACGCCCGGCACCGCGAACAGGGCGGTGGCGAGCGGCGAGCGCTCGGCGCCCGCGGCGTCGCGGGCCTCGAAGGTTCCCTCGGGCAGCACGACGCGTCCGGGCAGGAACTTGAGCGTGGCGGGGTTCGGCGTGGCTTCGGTCTGGATGAACATGAGAAGATTCCTCGGGTCCGCTGGCGCCGGTTCAAGGCCGGCCGGGAGCGGCGCCGGGATCCGCCGGCGCCGCTTTCCATGTGGACCGGGAGAGGCGGATTCTCAACCGGTGACGTGTCTTGTTGCGCGGCGGCATCCGGTGTAGGAAGCCCGTTCATCACGCACATCGTTCGTATCCGCGCCTGAGGAAGGAGCCGCCTCGCATGGCTCGCGTCACCGTCGAAGACTGCATCGAGAAGGTCGAGAACCGCTTCGAGCTGGTCCTGCTCGCCAGCCACCGCGCGCGCCTGCTCGCCGCCGGGGCCCCTCTGACCGTCGAGCGCGACCGCGACAAGAACCCGGTCGTGGCCCTGCGCGAGATCGGCGACGAGACCATCACGGCCGAGGATCTGAAAGAACAGCTCATCCACTCGATGCAGAAATACGTCGAGGTGGACGAGCCGGAGGCCGAGACCGTGCCGCTCCTGTCGAGCTCGCCCGCCGCCGCGGCGGTCGCGCCCCAGTCGTCCTCCGACGACAAGGACGTGCAGTTCGACCGCATGAGCGAGGAAGATCTTCTGCGCGGCCTCGAGAACCTCGCGCCGCCGACCGAGACCGACGACGAGGGCGAGTAAGCGCCTCCTCGCGCATCGCCTTCAGCGTTTCACGCCCGCCCTCGTTCCCCGAGCGGCGGGCGTTCTCGTCTGGCGGCCCCATTCGTCCAGCCACCCATTCGGGAAAGTGGGAACGGCTGCGCATCTCCCGCGACGCCGTGGGTCTGGCGAAACGGCGGCCGATGCTGGAAGGTGGTGGGCGATCGACCGCGGCCGCGTCCGGCCGGGCTTCCGACACAGTGAGAGCAGGATCCTTCGGCGGATGATGCGCCAGTACGAACTCGTGGAGCGGGTCAAGCGCTACAATCCGGCCGCGAACGAGGCGCTTCTGAACCGCGCCTACGTCTACGCCATGCGGGCGCACGGCACGCAGAAGCGCGCCTCGGGCGACCCGTTCTTCGCCCATCCCCTCGAAGTCGCCGCGATCCTCACCGACCTGCGCCTCGACGACGCCACCATCGTCGCCGCGGTCCTGCACGACACGGTCGAGGACACCGCCGCCACCCTCGACGAGATCCGCGAGATCTTCGGGCCGGAGATCGGCGCGCTGGTGGACGGGCTGACCAAGCTCAAGCGCCTCGATCTCGTCTCGAAGCGGGCGGTGCAGGGCGAGAATTTCCGCAAATTGCTCCTGGCGGTGGCCGAGGACGTGCGGGTGCTGCTCGTCAAGCTCGCCGACCGCCTGCACAACATGCGCACGCTTCACTTCATGCGCGACGACAAGCGGGCGCGGATCGCCGAGGAGACCCTCGACATCTACGCCCCGCTCGCCGGCCGCATGGGCATGCAGGAGCTGCGCGACGAGCTCGAAGACCTCTCCTTCCGGACCCTCAAGCCGGAGATCTACGCCACCATCACCAAGCGGCTCGAAGACCTCTCGGCCAAGTCCGGCAGCGTCATCGAGAGCATCGAGCACGACCTCACCGCCCGGCTCGCGGCGCGCGGCATCACCGCACAGGTGAAGGGGCGCCTCAAGAAGCCGTTCTCGATCTGGTCGAAGATGGAGCGCAAGTCGGTCGCCTTCGAGCAGCTCTCCGACATCGTCGGCTTCCGGGTGATCGTCGGCACCGTGGCCGATTGCTACGCCGCGCTCGGCGTGGTCCACACGAGCTGGCCGATGGTGCCGGGCCGCTACAAGGACTACGTCTCGACGCCGAAGCAGAACGATTACCGCTCGATCCACACCACGGTGATCGGGCCGAAGCGCCAGCGCGTCGAGCTTCAGATCCGCACCGCCGAGATGGACGAGATCGCCGAGTACGGCATCGCCGCCCACGCCCACTACAAGGAGGCGGGCAAGGAGGGCGCGGAGGGCGAGGTGCATCCGCGGCTCGCCACCGAGAGCGGCGCCTACCAGTGGCTGCGCCGCACCATCGAGCTCCTGGCCGAGGGCGACTCGCCGGAAGAGTTCCTCGAACACACCAAGCTCGAGCTGTTCCAGGACCAGGTGTTCTGCTTCACGCCCAAGGGCCGCCTGATCGCCCTGCCGCGGGGCGCGACGCCGATCGACTTCGCCTACGCCGTCCACACCGATGTCGGCAACACCGCGGTCGGCGCCAAGATCAACGGGCGGCTCGCGCCCCTGCTCCACGAACTCGCCAACGGCGACGAGGTCGAGATCGCCCGCTCCGACGGCGCCTCGCCGCCGGCGGCCTGGGAATCGCTCGTCGTCACCGGCAAGGCCCGCGCCGCGATCCGCCGGGCGACCCGCACCGCCGTGCGGCGGCAATATGCGGGGCTGGGCCGCCAGATCCTCGACCGGGCCTTCGAGCGGGCGGGCAAGAGCTTCTCCGAGGAGAAGTTGCGCGGCGCCCTGCCCCGGCTCGCCCGCGCCTCCACGGAAGACGTCTTCGCCGCCGTCGGTCGCGGAGAGATGTTTTCGGGAGACGTGGTGAAGGCGGTCTATCCCGACTTCAAGGACGAGCGCCGCACCGGCGTGAGCGGCGGTCCGGCGGCCAGCGGGGCGGCGGGGCGGCTCACCCGCTCCAAGGACCAGACCATGCGGCTGACCTTTTCCGGCGAGGCCGACGGCGCCGCGGCGCCGGGCAGCATCCCGATCCGCGGCTTGGCGGGCGACCTGCCGGTGAGCTTCGCCCCGAACGGCGGCGCCCTGCCGGGAGACCGCATCGTCGGCATCCTCACCCCCGGCGTCGGGGTGACGATCTACCCGATCCAGTCGGCGGCGCTCGCCGCCTTCGACAACGAGCCCGAGCGCTGGCTCGACGTGCGCTGGGACGTGGAGGGCTCGCAGGAGCGCTTCCCCGCCAAGCTCGCGCTCGAATCGATCAACGAACCCGGCACCTTGGCGCAGATCGCCCAAGTCATCGCCGAGCACGACGGCAACATCGACAACGTCTCGATGAAGCGGCGCACGCAGGACTTCACCGACATCTCGATCGATCTCTCGGTGCCGGACTTGAAGCATCTCACCGCCATCGTCGCCGACCTGCGCGGCAAGCGCTCGGTGAGCCGCGTCGAGCGGGTGAACGGCTGATCCGGTTTCCGCTTGGTCAAAGCGGGGACCGGATCAGCAAGCCAGCGCGGCGCCTGAGCGAAGTCCAAATCCGCCATCCCGAAGGGATCCATCGGATTTGGTATGACCCGCCTGCGCCCCGCTTGCGCCCCGTGCACGTCGCTGCAACAAGCGGCGGAACACGCGCAGGCGAGCCGATAATCATGACACCGGAAGAAGTTCTCGAAGAGTTCCGCTCCGCGGGTGCCCTGCTGCAGGGACACTTCATCCTCAGTTCCGGGCTGCGCTCGCCGACCTTCCTGCAGAAGATGACGATCTTCTCCGATCCGGCGCGCACCGAGCGGCTGTGCCGGGCGCTCGCCGACGTCGTCACGAAGCAGTTCGGCCGGATCGACATCGTGGTCTCGCCGGCCATCGGCGGCATCATTCCCGGCTACGAGACCGCCCGCCATCTCGGCGCCAGGGCGATCTTCGTCGAGCGCGATCCGGGCGGCCCCTTCACCCTGCGCCGCGGTTTCTCGATCCCCGCCGGGGCCCGTGCCGTCATCGTCGAGGACATCGTGACGACCGGGCTCTCGGCCCGCGAATGCCTCGCCTCCCTGAAGGACGAGGCCGGCGAGGTGGTCGGTGCGGCCTGCCTGATCGACCGGTCCGGCGGGCGCGGCGAGATCGGACTCCCGCTCGTCTCCCTCGTCACCCTCGATATCCCGACCTACGCCCCCGACGCCCTCCCGCCGGATCTCGCGGCTATTCCCGCGGTCAAGCCGGGCAGCCGAGCGATCCCGGCACCCTGAGCCCCCGCGCGGCAGCGCCGTGCGACCGAACTTCACGCGTGGCTTCGAGCGCCGCCAAAGGTTCCACCAAGATCATCGGCGCCGGCTCGGGCCTGCGGGCAACTTCAAGTATGGTTGAGTTTCATCTGATCCGTTTCACACGACGTCCTGCAATTGCCGCTCAAGAGAATGCAACCACTGATAATCTCTGAGTTGTGAGGCAAAAACTTGGAGCCCTCGCCATGGAGGGCATGTTAACTCTTTCTGGCGCTTGACAGAGCTTGCACCCTCCGCCACGACGGTGGTGGCTTGGTTCGGCGTCGGTCGCGCTGTTGCGAGCGCTGCAACTCTCCGCCACCGTGACTTGTCGGCCCTGCGACGGCTTGTTCTAGCAGAAAGCCCGGCTCGGCACTCGAAGGCGATCGCCTGTCGAGAATGTGAGGGTGCCGGACCTTGTTCGTGCATCAATCTTGCGTTTTCATATACTGAGTTCATGCCCAGATTTTCAACGAAATGACTTTCAGCTCCAGAACACGGATCGATCAATGAGTGATAAACAACGCACCGCGATTTTCATCGATGGCGCAAATCTGTATGCGACGACGAAGGCGCTCGGTTTTGACATCGATTATAAGCGTCTGCTCAAGGATTTTCAGAGCCGCGACAATCTCATTCGTGCTTTCTATTACACGGCGATGATCGAGGATCAGGAATATTCTTCGATCCGCCCGCTGATCGATTGGCTCGATTACAACGGCTACCGCGTCGTCACCAAGCCGGTGAAGGAGTTCACCGACTCGGCCGGCCGCCGCAAGATCAAGGGCAACATGGATATCGAGCTCGCGATCGACGCGCTCGAACTCGCTCCCCACATCGACCACATGGTCCTGTTCTCCGGCGACGGCGATTTCCGTTCGCTGGTGGAGGCGATCCAGCGCCGCGGCGTCCGCGTCTCCGTCGTCTCGACGATCCAGACCCAGCCGGCGATGATCGCCGACGACCTGCGTCGTCAGGCGGACGAGTTCGTCGATCTCGCCCAGCTCGCGGGCCGGATCGGCCGCGACCCGGGCGACCGCCCGGCCCGCGCCGCGGGCGACGGCCCCCGCCGCGACTTCGCCGAACGCGGCGCGCCCCGCGCCAATCCGGGTCTGGAAAGCCGCTACGGCATCCGCCCCGGTCCGTCCGACGAGGAATCGGAAGGCTGAGCGGCGCATCGCTGCTCGGGTCGTGGTGACGGAGGGATCATCCTCTCGCCGTCACCACGGTGGATGTTCAGCAATCCGCTGATTTCCCAGACACGGTCATCGATGCCCTCACCCCGTCATTCCGGGTTCCACTGCGTGGCCCCGGAATGACGGCGGTGGTGACGAAGTTCGCGGCGAGCGCCCGTTCACTCGTGTTCGCAGTCCCGACAGCAGCGGACCGCGATCAACGGATTTGTGGACGTCTACGATTGCGAGGCGAAGCCGAAGCGATTCGGCGCGTAGCCCTATTATGAGCGTTCGCGCTGGATTCGCTGCCCCTTCGCTCGCGACGACCGCGGGAGGAAGCGGCTTGCTCCAGCGCCGAAACCGCCTCAGCCCTTGTCGCGCAGCAGGCGGGCCTTGTCGCGCTGCCAGTCGCGCTCCTTGACGGTCTCGCGCTTGTCGTGGAGCTGCTTGCCCTTGCCGAGCCCCAGCTCGACCTTCGCCCGGCCCTTGTCGTTGAAGTAGATCTTCAGCGGGATCACCGTGTAGCCCTGGCGCTGGGTCGCGCCGATCAGCTTGTTGATCTGGCGGCGGTGCAGCAGCAGGCGGCGGGGCCGCTTGGTGTCGTGGTTGAAGCGGTTCGCCTCCAGATATTCCGGGATGTAGGCGTTGAACAGCATCAGGTCGTTGCCGGAGGGGCCGGCATAGGACTCGCCGATCGTCGCCTTGCCGCCGCGCAGGGATTTCACCTCGGTGCCGGTCAGCGCGATGCCGGCCTCGAATGTGTCCTCGATCGCGTAGTGGAAGCGGGCGGAGCGGTTGTCGGCGACGACGCGCCGGCCGGGTTCGGGTTTCGGTGCCATCTCTTCTGGTTGAGCTTCTTGCGCGCCGGGCGGAGGACGGCCCCGGAATATGGGGAAACGAGGGGCCGTCGGCGACCCCTCGTCCTTCGAGTGAGATCAGGCCCGCGAACGGCGCCGATCAGGACGATCAGATCAGGCCGGCATGGGCCAGCGCCGCATCGACCGCCCGGCGGCAGCCCTCCGTCGCCGGCACCAGCGGCAGGCGCACCTCCTCCGACATCAGCCCGAGGCGCGAGAGCGCGTATTTCGCCGGCACCGGGTTCGACTCGTAGAACATCTGCACGTGCAGCGGCATCAGCCGGTCCTGGATCGCCAGGGCCTTGGCGTAGTCGCCCGCGAGCGACGCTTCCTGAAGGTCGGCGCAGAGCCGCGGCGCGACGTTCGACACCACCGAGATGCAGCCGCGGCCGCCATGGGCGTTGAAGCCGAGCGCCGTCGCATCTTCGCCAGAAAGCTGGATGAAATCTTCTCCCATGGCCTGCCGCTGGAGGCTGACACGGTCGATCTTGGCCGTGGCGTCCTTCACGCCGGCAATGTTCTTCAGCTCGAACAGCCGCTTCATGGTGTCGACGCTCATGTCGACCACGGACCGGCCGGGGATGTTGTAGATGATGATCGGGATGCCGACGGCGTCGTTCACCGCCTTGAAGTGGGCGTACATGCCCTCCTGCGTCGGCTTGTTGTAGTAGGGCGTGACGGTGAGCACCGCATCCGCGCCGACGCTTTCCGCATGACGGGCCCGCGCCACGGCCTCTCGCGTCGCGTTCGAGCCGGCGCCCGCGATCACGGGCACCCGGCCCGCGGCCTCGGCGACGCAGACTTCGACCACGCGGTCGTGCTCGGCATGGCTCAGCGTCGGACTCTCGCCGGTGGTGCCGGTCGGCACCAGGGCGTGGGTGCCCTGTTCGATCTGCCAGTTCACGAATTTCCGGAAGGCCGACTCGTCGAACTCGCCGTCGCGGAAGGGGGTCGCGAGCGCGGTCATCGAGCCGCGAAGGCGGGCATGCGTATCGGTCATCCTGGCGTTCCCGGCCGTTCTTCTTGCCTGTCTTCCGGCACGTCCCGGCGGCTGCGGCCGCGGACGGACCGCGCTCGGGACGCGCGAGACATAGGCCCTCACCAGCCCGCGCGCAAACGCTTCGCTTGCGCAGTTAATGCCATCTTAACGCACCGGAGCCCAGCTTAAGGCTTGGCCTCCGTGTCGGGGTGTCTGATGACCTTGGCGTTCCCCGCCCGCTCCCTCCTCCTCGGGCTCGTGCTGTCCGGCACCGCCGTGCTGCCGCAGCGCGCCGTCGCCATCGAGGTGCGCAACCCGCAGCCGGCCTCGGCGCCCGCCGCGCCCGTGAGCGACGCCACCGCGCCCGCGGCGCAGATCGGCGACGGCCCCGCCTCCGATCCCGTCGCGGCGGACGCGCTGCGCCTCGATCCGAGCGCCGGCGAGGCCGCGACCGACAAGCCGCTGCCCGCCGCGGCCTCCTCTTACGCCTCCACCGAATCGGATGGCGCGGTCGCCTTCCCGCTGCCCGACGCGGCGGTCTCGCCGGCCGCCCCCCCCCCCGAGGTGCCGGATCCGGCCCGCCCGGTCGCCTCCGGCGAGACCGATCTCGGACAGCTGCGCGAGGCGATCGACCTCTACCGCAAGGGCAAGGTCACCGACGGCGACCGTCTCGCCGCTGGCTTCACCGACCCGGCGGCGCGGGCGCTGCTGGAATGGGTGGCGATCCGCGCCGGCGCCGGCATCAGCTTCGAGCGCGTCGTCGGCTTCGCCCGCGCCAATCCCGACTGGCCGGCGGGTCCGCTGCTGCGCCGCCGGGCCGAGGAGCGGCTGCTCACGGAGAAGAAGAGCCCGGCCGTCGTGCGCGCCTACTTCGCCAGCGCCCGGCCGACGAGCGCGCCGGGCAAGTTCGCCCTGGCGCTGGCGTTGCGCGCCGACGGGCTCGACGCGGACGCCGCCGACCTCGTGCACGACCTGTGGCGCGAGGAGAGCTTCGGGCGCAGCCTCGAGGCCAAGGTCACCGAGGCCTTCCCCGGCGTGCTCACCGTGATCGACCACCGCTACCGGATGGAGCGCGCCCTCCTGAAGGAGGATTGGACGACGGCCGCCCGCGCCGCCGACTATGCCGGCGGCTCCTATGCCAGCCTCGTGCGCGCCCGCCGGGCGGTGCAGGGCAAGGCCGGCGCGGCGGCCGCGCTCGCCTCGGTGCCGCCCTCCCTGCGCAACGACTCGTCCTACCTGCTCTCGCGCACCCAGTATTTCCGCCGGGCCGACAAGCCGGCGGAGGCGGCCAAGGTGCTGCTCTCCGCCCCCACCAATCCGGAGGTGCTCGCCGACGGCGACACGTGGTGGGTCGAGCGCCGGATCGTCGCCCGCAAGCTGATGGATGCGGGCGATCCCAAGACCGCCTACGCCGTGGCCGCGGCGCATTCCGCCCGCACCTCCGAGAAGCGGATCGAGGCCGAGTTCCATGCCGGCTGGATCGCGCTGCGCTTCATGGCCGACCCGGCCGCCGCCGAGCGGCACTTCGCGCAGGCCGCGAGCGTGGCCGAGACGCCGATCTCGCTCGCGCGCGCCGCCTACTGGCAGGGCCGCGCGGCGGAGGCCGCGGGCAGGAGCGCCGAGGCGAAGGGGTTCTATGAGCGCGCCGCGCTCCAGCCGATCGCCTATTACGGGCAGCTCGCCCGCGCCCGCCTCGGCCAGCACAGCCTGCCCCTGCGCCGCGCCGCCGAGCTGAGCCCGACGGCGCGGACCGCCTTCGACGACCGGCTGTTCGTGCGCGGCCTCAAGCTCCTCGCCGCCGCCCAGATGAAGGAACTGGCGCTGCCGCTCTACATCGACGCCGCCCGCTCGCTCACCGAGGAGGCGCAGGTCAACGCCCTCGGCGAGACCGCGGTGGAGGCGCGCGACGCGCGGGCGCTGGTCTCCATCGGCAAGCTCGCCACGCAGCGCGGCCTCGCCCTCGACACCCACGCCTACCCGACCATCGGCATCCCCGCTTACGAGACCTTCACCGCCGTGCCGCAGGTCGAGCGCGCCATGGTCTTCGCCATCGCCCGGCAGGAGAGCCAGTTCGATCCCCGCGCCCAGTCCGGCGTCGGCGCCCGCGGCCTGATGCAGATGATGCCGGCGACCGCCCAGCGCACCGCCAAGCGGGTCTCGACCTCCTACGAAACCGACCGCCTCACCAGCGATCCCGCCTACAACGCGCGGCTGGGGCAGGCCCATCTCGGCGAGCTGATGGAGGACTGGAAGGGCTCCTACATCCTGGCCTTCGCCTCCTACAACGCGGGCGGCGGCAACGTGAAGAAATGGGTCGATGCCTACGGCGACCCGCGCCGGCCCGACATCGATCCGATCGACTGGGTCGAGCGCATCCCCTTCACCGAGACGCGCAACTACGTGCAGCGGGTGATGGAGAACCTGCAGGTCTACCGCAACCGCCTCGACGGCAAGAGCGCGCTGATGATCGAGCGCGACCTCGCCCGCGGCGCCCGCACCGCCGTGAGCGCGGAGGCGCAGCCGGTCACGCCGTAGCTGTTCCGTCCCGGTAGTGGCGGCGCACCAGCGCCTCCACGAACGGCCAGAGGCCCGGCACGCCGCGCTCGATCACCGGCCGGTAGCGCGCCAGGACCTGGACCTCGGTCAGGCCGTTCTCGGCCCAGGTGCCGCCGTCCGTCAGCGTGTTGAGCAGGAGCGGCTGGAGCCGGTCGAGCGCCTTGGCGAAGCGGGCCTCCGCCGTCTCGACCGCCTCGAATTCCCGCCACAGCGCCAGGTAGCGAACCTTCTGCGCCTCGGGCAGCAACCCGAAGATCCGCTCCGCCGCTTCCGCCTCGACCAGGGCCTGGGCGGCGGCGTCGTAGCTGCCGTGGATCGGCACGTCGCCGGCATCGACCTCGACGATGTCGTGCACGAGCAGCATCGCGACGACGCGGCCCATGTTGAGGCCGGGCGCGAGATCGCCGAGCACGAGGGCGAACATCGCCAGATGCCACGAATGCTCGGCCGAGTTCTCGCGCCGACGCTCGCCGATGGTCCGGTTCTGGCGCAGCACGGCCTTGAGCCCGTCGATCTCGGCGAGGAAGGCGAATCGGCGCTCGAGGGCCAAGGCCTCGTCGTTCACGTGGTCCATGTCGCTGTCCCCGGCATCGTGGCGGCACGGTTGAAGGCTTCCGCCCGTCCGGGCAAGGCGGATCGACGATCGATTTCCCACAGGCATCGACGCACGATGTTTTTGGATCGCGGCGCCGTCGCCGCTAGTGTCGCTTCGCCATGGCCACGACGGATCCGATCTCCGACTCTGCCCTCCGCGGCATCGAAGCCCGCCTCATCGCGCGGGCGACGGAGTCGGACGACGGAGAGGCCATCATCGCGGAGTTCTGCGAAGCGCTGGTCGCGGTCGGCCTTCCCCTCTGGCGTCTCAGCCTGGCGGTGCCGGTCATCGACCCCGTCTTCCGCGGAGTGAGCCTCGCGTGGCGGCCCGGGCAGGGCATGGCGTTCTTCCCCACCGCGCACGGGCCGGAGGGCGAGGACACGTTCTTCCGCAGTCCCGTCGGCTGGCTGCGGGCGAACGACCTCGCCTTCGTTCGCTGGCGCCTCGACCAATCGAACGGCTGCCCCGACCTTCCGCTTCTGGGGCAACTGAGGCAGGCGGGTGCCACGGATTATCTGCTCCACGCCGCCGCCTTCGCCCCCGGCAGCGCCATGGAGGGCGTCTGCATCTCGTTCGCCACCGACCGTCCCGGCGGCTTCACCGAGGCGGAGCAGGCGGTGGCCGCCGGGCTCGTGCCGGTGATCGCCCTGGTCACGGCCAAGCTCAGCCTGTCGCATACTATGCGCGAGATGCTCGGCACCTATCTCGGGCCGGCGACCGGCGCGCGGGTGCTCGCGGGCGAGATGCGGCGCGGGCAGAGCACGGTCGTCCACGCCGCGATCCTGCTCGCGGATCTGCGCGGCTTCACCGCGGTGGCGGACCGCGACGATCCTCTGAAGGTCGTCGGCTGGCTCGACGAGCATTTCGACGCGCTGGGCGAGCCGGTGCAGCGCCACGGCGGCGAGATCTCGAAATTTCTGGGCGACGGCTTCCTCGCCGTCTTCCCCGTGGCCGAGCCGGACGCCCTCGCCTGCCCGGCCTGCGCCGGCGCGCTCGACGCGGCGCAGGAGGCGCTGGCGCGCAACGACCGCCTGAACGCCACCCGCCGCCGGGACGGCCTGCCGCCGCTCGAGGCGGACATCGTGCTTCACTACGGGCGCGTCGTCTCCGGCAATGTCGGCACCGACCGGCGCCTCGACTTCACGGTGATCGGGCGCGCGGTCAACGAGGCGAGCCGGATCGAGCGGCTCTGCGATGAACTGGAGCGGCCGCTGCTGCTCTCGGATGCCTTCGCCCGGCGCTGCGGGACGGCCCTCGTCCCGGTCGGCGAGTTCGCCCTGCGCGGCGTCGGACGCAAGCAGCGGATCTGGGGGCTGGCAGGGGAAGCGGCCGAGCGCTCAGAGCGGACGGCCTGAAACGGCGCGTCCGAGCCCGCCCGGAGCGCGGCCCACGAGGTCAGCTCCGGGCACCGTCTGCAGCGCCGCCAGACCGGTCGGAGCGCGGCGACGCGCGGGGTCACGAGCGCAGGTTGAGACCGATTCCCTGCCGGTCGGAGAGCGGTGCGACCCCCGTCGGCGCGGCGGCGCGCTCCAGCGGCACGCCGGCCTTCTGGAGGTAGTCCACCACCGCGAGCGCCCGCGCCCGCGCGAGGTCGGCGCCGGCCTCGGCCCGCTCGGCCTCGGTCTTTTCGGGCTTCGGCTCAGGCTTCGATTCGGGCTTGGCCGCCTCCTTCGTCTCCGCCTTGCCCTTGCTGGCCTTGCCGGATTTCGCGTCCTTCTTTGTCTCCGGTTTGGCGGGCTTGGGCGCCGCCTCCTTCGCCGCCTCGTCGGCGACCGGATCGGCCTGCGCCTCGGGCTTCGCCCCGGCCGGGTCGAGATGGCCCACGACCTCGATCCGCTCGCCCGGACAGGCGCGGGCCAGGGCCGCCACCGCGTCGAGAACCGGATAGAATTCGGGCGCGAGCGCCGTGCTGCCCGGTGCGAAGCGCAGGGGATGCCCGGCGGTGCGCGCGGCGAGGCGCTGTCCGCAGGCGCCCGATTCGGCCGTCGCCGCCGGCGCCTCGTCCGACGCGACGGAGACCGTGGCGTTCCAGCCAGGGGGCATCGCCCGCGGCACTGTCCGGCCGAGGCGGGCGGCACTCTCGGGATAGAGGCTCGTGCCGGTCAGGCGGAGCTCGGTCCCCGTGATCGTCAGCTCACCGCTCGCCAGCGTCGAGAGCGGATCGATCGCCGCCGCCAGGGCCGCGGCCAGACCGGCCGGGGCGCCGTTGGCCAGTCGCGTGCGGTCCTGGATCGATTCGCGGAAGAAGCGCGGATTGAGCCGGGCCAGCAGCGCCTCGCGGCTTGCCTGATCCGGCAGATGGCCGCTCACCGTCACGCTGTCGGCGTTGCGGCGGATGCGCAGGACGTAGGGGACGATGGGGCGGGCGGTGAGCGCGACACGGCCCGCGGCGACCCCGGCGGGGCGGGCGTCGCGCATCAGCGTCTCCACCTCGGTGACCGCTCCGGCATCGAGCGCGTTGCCCTCGACCGAGACGGCCGCGCCCTCGAAGGCGACGCGTCCCTCGTGCAGCAGACCGGCGAGCCGGAAGACGAAGCGGGCCAGGGCCGGCCCGTCGACGCCCTGCGGCAGGCCGCGGGCATCGCGCAGACGGTCGTCGATCGCCGCCCCCTCCGCGGCCTGGGCGGCGGCGGCACGGATCTCCTCGCGGGCGCTCTCCGAGGCGACGTGGCCGGTCAGTTCGAGGCTGCCGTCCGCCCGGCGGGCGACGCCGAAGCGGAAATCCGCGACGACCGGCGGCGTGATCTCGACCGTGCCCAGGGTGTAGCCCTGCGGCGGGCTCGCCAGCGCCGTGCGCAGGGCGTCGTAGGCGGCGACGCTCGCCGCCTCGCCGCGGATCGAGATGACGGTGTCGTTGAGCGTGGCGACGGCGCCGGTGGTGAGATCCTGTAGCCGCTCCACGGCGAAGGCCGCCGCGTCGGGGAAGTCGCGCGGTGCGCCCCGCGCGGCCCGGGCGTGGTCGCTCAGGGTCGCGTCGCGCGGCAGGGCCGGCTTCAGGCGCTGCGCCAGCTCGAAGGCGCCGACCTCGGCCGGGCGGCTGCCGTTGGCCTCGACCCGGCCGGCCGCGGGACGCTCCACCGACCAGACGAAGGGGGAGACTTCCTCGATGACGCCGGTCCGGTCGGTGAAGCGGCGGACCCCCTCGATCGCGGCGAGCCGGGCGACGACCGCCTCGCGCTGGGAGGCCTCCGGCGCCTCGCCCGCGGCGGTGAGATCGCGGCCCGACACGGTGACGCGGAGCCAGGGCTCGGGCTGCCCCTCCCCGGTACTGGCGGCGATCGCCGATGCCTGCTGTTCCAGATGTGCCGTGACGCGCGACAGGCCGAGATAGGCGGCGGCCGCAGCGATCAGGAGGAGCGCGGGAAGGCCGGCGAGCCAGCCGACGCGGATCAGGCGCGACCGGGACGGCGTTGCGGGCGGCGATGACGGCGGGAGCGACGGCGTGGACACGGGGCTCGACCTCCTCGGCGGCCGGCGAGGGCGGCCAGATGACACGGTCATCGGGGCGCTTTGAAGGCCGCGCGCCGCCTCGCTCCGGCCATGAAAAAACCCCGGCCGCGAAGCCGGGGTCTGGAGGTTCTTTCCGTTCGGCCCCCTGAGACAGGGGGCCGATGCTGTCGAGCGGCAGGCGCGCGGCCTGCCGCAAGTCCGACTTAGAAGTCGCGCTGCACGCGGAAGCGGGCCTGGAACACGTCCTCGCTGCTGACGGTGCGGGTCGGGACGTTGTTTACGAACGTACCCTTGTCGCCGTCGGAGACGCGGCCGCTCCGGACGCCTGTGCGGATGTACTGGCCCTCGACGCCGATATCGAGGTCCTTGACCGGCGACCAGATCAGGCTCGCGCCGGTGACGATCTGGTAGGTGTCGCGCAGCGACTGGCTGAGATTGTAGCCGGCGGCGTTGGTGATGTAGGAGGGCGGCGCGATGGTCGACGGGCTGTTGACCAGAGCGTTCGCCTGGCTGGTGGCCTGACGGGCACCCGCCGGGAACCAGATCTCACCGTAGCTGGCGTAGAAGGCCGAACGCCACTCCGGCGACCAGTAGTGGAGGTACGAGCCGACCACCGTGAAGCTGCTGGACAGCTCGATCTTACCGGTCAGCGGGTTGACCACCGCATCGGCGAGGTACTGGTTGAACGGGTTGCCGGCATAGACCGACGCGTTGCTGAGGTAGCCGGCGGTGAAGCGGTTGATGCCGGTGTAGAACGAGGCACCCTCGCCGTACGAACCCTGGAGGTAGAGGCCGTCGCCCGGAGCGATGAAGGGCAGGTTGAACTTCACGCCGCCCTGAACCGCCCAACCGTAGTCGGTCTGCGAGCCGGAGCTGATGCCGCGAGCCGCCAGCAGCGCCTGAGCGTTGGCTTGCTGGGTGGCGCCAGCGCCGGGGACGCCGAGCGTGGCGATGTAGCCGCCGGTGTTGATGTCCTTGACGGCGGCGGAGAGCTGAGCCGAACCCCACGGAGCGTCGTAGCGCAGCGAGCCGACGAAGTCGGGCATGCGCGAGCGCTGCACGGCGTCGATGAAGGCGACCGCGGTGGCGTTGCCGACGGCGTCGGTGCCGAGGATGATCGGGGTCGGAGCGGTGGTGAGGACCTGCGAGAGGGCACCCGTGCCCGCGCCCGCCGCCGCCGCCGGGACGGCGTTCGAGAAGATCGGGTTCTTGCGGTAGTTCGGATCTTCCATCGAGATCGTCGCGGTGAACCCGTCGCCGAACTTCTGGGTGTAGGCGAGCAGGTTGGTCGACGGCATGTTGGAGCCGAGCGACGAGCCGATGATCTCGTAGTCGGCGGCGTAGAAGTCGTAGAACGAGGAGGCGCGACCGGCGGTCAGGCCGGCGAACTGGATGAACGCCTTGTCGACGTTGATGAAGTTCTGGATGCGGCCGAAGGCGTCCTGGCCGGTGCCGGAGAAGGCGTAGCCGCCGCGCAGGTTCGTGCCGGAGGAGGTCTTGGTGTGGCCGGTGCGGCTCGCCGCATCGAGACGGAGGAACGCGCGCAGGGTGCCGTAGCCGGTCTGGGTGCGGGCGTCGAAGTTGAAGCGGGCGAGGCCGATGAAGCCGGAGAGATCGCCGCCACCGGTGACCCGGCGGTTATCGCTGCCGATGTAGCCGTACTCGGCGCGGGCGCGGCCGGAGACACGCAGGCAGGTGTCGGTGCCGGGGATGTAGAAGAAGCCGGCGCCGTAGGCGGAGCAGACCCGGACGTACTCGATCGGAGCGGCCTTCTTCACCGGCAGGTCGGCGGCCTGAGCCCCACCCACGATGGTCAGCCCCGCTGCCGATCCAAGGAGAAGGCTCTTGACGAGCTTCATGATAAACCCTCCAGAAGTTTCGAGACCCACGGGATCGGACTTCTGTTGACGCTGGGCGCCCACCGTTGGGTGGCCATCCCCGCCAGTCCTTGTTTCCCTTGGAGCTTGGCAGTCCCCCTCGGGCATCGGCCAAACCGCAGCGGGGTTATCCCGTCCGCAGCGGCACCATGGTCGAGCGTGACCGTACGGGCAACAGGGATGGGCGTCTTGGAGGTGTCACAAAGTGGCTTCGCTGCGATCTGTTGCAGCATCGCAACTTAATCCATGCCCAACCGTAAAGTTTTCCCCGGTCGCAAGGTGAGGGCGAAGGATCATCTCGGGCGCGGCCCGGCGGAACTGATCACCGGGCCGGGGCTCTCAGCCGCTCTGCGACTCGCGCTGCATCTCTAGGGTCAGCCAGCGCTCCTCGGCGGCGGCGAGCTCGGATTCGGCGGCACCGAGCATCGCCGTCGCCTTCTGGAAGCGGCCGGGATCGCGGCCGTACAGGCCGGGATCGGACAGCACCTCGCGCAGCTTGGCGATTCCCGCCTCCAGCTCGGCCATGCGGCCCGGCAGGGTCTTCAGCTCGTGCTGCTCCTTGAAGCCGAGCTTCGCCCGCGCCGGCGCCGCCTCCGCCCGCGGCGCCTTCTCCCTCGGTTCGGGGCGCTCGCGGACGGCCTTGTCCCGCCCGTCGCTGCGCGCCTCGACGCCGCGCCCGCGCTGGCCGAGCATGTCGGTGTAGCCGCCGGCATACTCGACCCAACGCCCCTCCCCCTCGCTGACGAGAACGGTGCCGGCGACCCGGTCGAGGAAGTCGCGGTCGTGGCTGACGAGAATCAGGGTGCCGGCATAGTCGCCGAGCATCTCCTGCAGGAGATCGAGGGTCTCGAGGTCGAGGTCGTTGGTGGGCTCGTCGAGCACGAGCAGGTTGGAGGGCTGGGCGAGCGCCCTCGCGATCAGCAGCCGGTTGCGCTCGCCGCCGGAGAGCACGCTCACCGGGGTGCGCGCCTGCTCGGGCGCGAACAGGAAGTCCTTGAGGTAGCCGATCACGTGACGGCTGCGCCCGCCCACCGTGACGCTGTCGCCGCGCCCGCCGGTCAGAACCTCGGTGACCGTGGCGGTCGGCTCCAGCACGGCGCGGGCCTGATCGAGATGGACCATGTTCAGGCCGGTGCCGAGGCGCATCTCGCCGGAATCGGGCGCCAGCGCGCCGGTGAGCAGGTTGATCAGCGTGGTCTTGCCCGCCCCGTTGGGGCCGACGATGCCGAGGCGGTCGCCGCGCAGCACCCGCAGGGACAGGTCGTGGACGATCCGGCGCTCGCCGTAGGATTTCGAGACCTGACGCGCCTCCGCGATCAGCGTGCCCGAGGCCTCGCCCTCGCTCGCGGTCAGCACCGCCTGCCCCACCGGGCGGCGATGCTCGCGGCTCTGCTTGCGCAGGTTCTGCAGGTCGGCGAGGCGGCGCACGTTGCGCTTGCGCCGGGCGGTGACGCCGTAGCGCAGCCAGTGCTCCTCGTCGGCGATCTTGCGGTCGAGCTTGTGCTTGTCCCGCTCCTCCTCCTCGAAGAAGGCGTCGCGCCACGCCTCGAAGCTGGAAAAGCCCTGCTCAATCCGCCGGGTCACGCCGCGGTCGAGCCAGACGGTCGCCCGCGACAGGGCGGAGAGGAAGCGGCGGTCGTGGCTGATGAGGACGAGGGCCGAGCGGGTCCGCTTCAGCTCGGATTCCAGCCACTCGATGGCCGGTAGGTCGAGGTGGTTGGTCGGCTCGTCGAGAAGAAGAATGTCGGGCTCGGGCGCCAGCGCCTGGGCGAGCGCGGTCCGGCGCGCCTCGCCGCCCGACAATCGCCGCGGATCCTCGCTGCCGCTCAGGCCGAGGCTCTCCAGGAGGTAGCGGGCGCGGTGCGCGTCGTCGCCCGGTGCGAGGCCGGCCTCGGCGAAGGCGAGCGTCGTCTCGAACCCTGAGAAATCCGGCTCCTGCGCGAGGTAGCGGATCGTGGTGCCGGGCTGGACGAACCGCACGGCACGATCCGGCTCGACCAGACCGGCGGCGATGCGCATCAGGGTCGACTTGCCCGAGCCGTTGCGGCCGACGAGGCAGGCGCGCTCGCCCGGCGCGATCGTCAGCTCGGCCCGCTCGATCAGCGGCGTGCCGCCGAAGGTGAGTGCGACGTCCTGAAGGGTGAGAAGCGGGGGAGCGGCCATGGCGGGCTTATGGCAGCAGCCGCAGCCCGGAACAACGGAAGCGGATTCCTCGCGCTCCCGGAGATCCTATCCCGAGCGAAGCGCGCGCCTCAGGTCGCCATTCTCTTCGCCCGCAGGCCGGCAGCCTCGCCGGAAGTGGGCCCTCGCGCATCGTCCTGGCCTTCGAATCCAGGACGATGCGCGAGGTCTCCGATCTTGCATCGTCTTTTCCCGAAAGCCGGCAACCACCTTTCGGGACGATGCTCTAGGCCGTCGGGTTGGCCGGACCGGTCGGGGTCGAGTCGGGAAGGCCGGGGCTCTCGACGGGGATCTCGGTCGGCATGGTTCCCGGCGCTTCCGCGGGCGTCCCGCCGGGAATCTCGGGACCAGGGCCCGGCTCGGGGATCTGCGGCGTGTCGGGCGTAGCGGGGCCGGGCGTCTCCGGACCGGGGCTCGGGACCTCGGGGCCGGGCGTGGGGGTTTCCGGGATCGATCCGGGATTGGCCATTCGAACGCACCTCGCTGACGGCCCGTCCGTCGCGCCGTCGTCCGGGCCAACGGGGTGTGGGCGGAGGGGTTCCCGCTACTTCTTGGGCAGGAGCAGCTTGTTGCCTTCCTTGCCGACGATCTTCTGGATCTTCTGCGCGAACATCGAGAGCAGCAGCGGCATCCGGACCTCGACGCGCACGACGTCCGGGCCGACATCGATCTGGCCGTCGACGGTCTGGGTCAGCGCGGTGACCGAGTAGTCGAGGCGGTCACCGGTCCAGTTCAGGGTGTTGATGGCGATGCCGCTCTTGCCGAGCGCCTCGCGCACCCGGGCGGTGCCCTCGTCGATGCGCCGCCGGGCCTCGTCGCGGCCGAGTTCGTGCGGAATCTCGACCACCATCGGCTTCGCCATCTCGATCCCCTCTCCTCTCCTCAGGGCGCGGACCCGGATCGGACGATCCGGGACGCACGGCATCGGGTGAGACAATTATGGGAACGGGTCGGTTCCCCGGCAACGCTCGGCGACGGTGCGCCGGTCCCGGAGAGGAGACGGTTCGCCGTCCGGGCGCCTCAGCGCACGACGTTGAGCGAGACGTAGCTGGTGCCCGACATGCCGATGGCGCGGGCCGAGCCGCGGGCCAGATCGATCACCCGGCCGCCGACGAACGGGCCGCGATCGTTGATGCGCACGACGATGGAGCGGCCGTTGGCGCGGTTCGTGACGCGAACGCGGGTGCCGAAGGGCAGGCTGCGGTGGGCGGCGGTGTATCCGTTGGGATTGAAACGCTCGCCGTTCGCCGTCTTCCGGCCGCTTCCGTACCAGGAGGCCTGGCCACTCTGGGCCTGGGCGGGCAGCGTCGCGAGGGCGCCGACGACGGTGGCGAGGCAGACGGCAACGGTCCGGTTGGAAACCTTCATCGAGGATCGCATTCCCTTGTTGTTTGCGATGTGTGTTGAGCGCCGCGGAAAATGAGCCCGATCTCGGCCAAAATAAGACGAGGATTTTGCGCCGCGGTATCGGACGAGAATCAGACTATCGGCCGCGATCCCATGGGTCCATGTCGCGTTAAGAATTGATTACTTGGCTCGTTTTGGGGCGCGGCGCCGCGATAGTCGCAACACTTGCCGCGCAAGCATTCGGCGCCGGGCCGCGCGGGACGGGAAAAGCCTCGACAAAGCTTCGCGCGGGGTTGTCCGTGCGGTCGCACAGCGTTGCATTCAGCGCATGAATAAGGGCGGCAAAAATTGCCGCCCCATATCGAGACGCAGATTTACGGCGTCGGCAAACCCGACCTTTACCGTGATCGCGGCATGGTCCCGGTGTCAGTCGCGTAACCGGTGTTTGCCATGGCTTCCCCGCGTACCGCGGTCGTCGGCGTCACCGCCCGGAATCAGGTCTCGCGTACCGGGCGGATCGCGTCGGCGCCGCGGATGGGTCTCGCACCCTCCGTTCAGCGTCTCCCCAACACCCTTCCCCTCGACGAGATCCTGATCGGCGACTGCATCGCCGCCATGGACCGTCTGCCGGCCGAAAGCGTCGACTGCGTCTTCGCCGACCCGCCCTACAATCTCCAGCTCGGCGAGGCGGGCCTGACCCGTCCCGACCAGAGCGTGGTCGACGCCGTCGACGACGACTGGGACAAGTTCTCCAGCTTCGAAGCCTACGACGACTTCACCCGCGCCTGGCTGAAGGCCGCGCGCCGCGTGATGAAGCCGAACGCCACCCTGTGGGTGATCGGTTCCTACCACAACATCTTCCGGGTCGGCAGCGCGTTGCAGGATCTCGGTTACTGGATCCTGAACGACATCGTCTGGCGCAAGGCCAACCCGATGCCGAACTTCCGCGGCAAGCGCTTCACCAACGCGCACGAGACCCTGATCTGGGCCTCGCGCTCGCCGCAGGCCAAGTACACCTTCCACTACGACGCCCTGAAGGCCGGCAACGAAGACCTTCAGATGCGCTCCGACTGGTTCATCCCGCTCTGCACCGGCGAGGAGCGCCTGAAGGACGAGGCGGGCCGCAAGGTCCACCCGACCCAGAAGCCGGAGGCCCTGCTCGCCCGCACGCTGCTGGCGGCGACCAATCCCGGCGACGTGGTGCTCGACCCGTTCTTCGGCACCGGCACGACCGGAGCCGTCGCGAAGCGGCTCGGACGCCGCTTCATCGGCTGCGAGCGCGACCCGACCTACGCCGCGGCGGCACGGGCCCGGATCGCGGGGATCGAGACCCTGTCCTCGGCCTCGCTGGCGCTGGCCACCCCGAAGCGGGCCGAGCCGCGGATCCCCTTCCTCAGCGTGGTCGAGGCCGGCCATGTCCGCGCCGGCGAGACCCTGACCGACGAGCGCCGACGCTTCCGCGCGACGGTGCGGCCGGACGGCCAGCTCAGCGTCGGCCCGGCGATGGGCTCGATCCACAAGGTCGGCGCCCTGGTGCAGGGCCTGCCCGCCTGCAACGGCTGGACCTTCTGGCACGCGGAACGCCAGGGACGCCTCGTCTGCATCGACGATTTCCGTACGAAGATGCGGGGCCAGACCGGCGCATAACGCCCGTCAAGGTTTCGAAAGGACAAGCTCTTGGGCGGATGCAGGGCAGAGCCCTGCATCTCACCGTGTCCGGACCGGCTTCGGCGCCTTCTTGACGATCCGCGCCAGATCCGAGGGCCGCGACGAGGCGGGCTTCGGGATCGGCCCGCGCCGCGGTGGCGGCTCGGGCTCGGGCGGCGTGGCGAGATCGGGCTCGGGGGGCGGCCTCGGCGCGGGGGCCGCGAGCGGCACCGGACCGCTGAGCGCGTGGGCGAGCACCTTCTTCATGGCGCCGGGCAGGGGCTCGGTGTCGAGCGCGGCGCGGGGCGTGAAGCGCATTCCCTCGGGCGGCTTGGTCTCCGCGGCGACGCGGGCGAGGAACACCGTGAGTTCCAGCGGGAAGTGGGTGAAGCCGTGCTTCACCACGCCCGGCAGGCGCTTCCAGCGGGCATCGAGCGGTGCGTCGAGCAGGCCCTTGGCCGGATCGTAATCGGGCAGCCACGCGCTCGTCGGCGGTTCGGCCATGGCGCCGAGCAGGCCCTCCGCCGGCCGCGTGCGGAGCAGGACCGCCTCGTCGCCGGCCCGCAGGGCGACGAAGGCCGCGCCCTTCCGCAGGATGCCCTTCTCCTTCTTCACCTTCCTCGGAAAGGTCTCCTGCAGACCCTCGGCGCGGGCGCGGCAGGGCCGCATCCACGGGCAGAGGGCGCAGGCGGGGCGCTTCGGGGTGCACAGGGTCGCGCCGAGATCCATCAGCGCCTGCGCGAAATCGCCCGGTCGCCGCTCCGGCACGAGCGCTTGCGTGAACAGGCGGATCTGCGCGCGGGCCGCGGGCAGCGGCGTCTCGATGGCGTGGAGGCGGCTCATCACCCGCTCGACATTGCCGTCGACCGCCGCGGCCGGCCGGTCGAAGGCGATGGCGGCGATGGCACCGGCCGTGTAGGCGCCGATGCCCGGCAGCTTGCGCAGGCCCTCCTCGGTGTCGGGGAAATCGCCCGCGGCGGCGACCGCCCGGGCGCAGGCATGCAGGTTGCGCGCGCGGGAATAGTAGCCGAGCCCGGCCCAGGCCGACATCACCGCCTCCTCCGGCGCGGCGGCGAGTGCCGCGACGCTGGGAAACAGCGTCAGGAATTTTTCGAAATAGGGCTTCACCGCCGCGACGGTGGTCTGCTGCAGCATCACCTCCGAGAGCCAGACCCGATAGGGGTCGGGGGTCTCGCCCGGCAGCGCCCGCCAAGGCAGCGCTCGGCGGTGGCGGTCGTACCAGGCAAGGAGATCGGCGGCCGAGGCGGCGGGCATGGCCCGTCCATAGCGGGAGCGCGAGGGCGGAAAAAGCGTCTGCGGGCTCTTCGCGAAAAAGTCGCGCGGCCGTGTCGTCGCGCGATCACGCCCGGTCCCGACTCCCCCGCAGGCCGCAATTCGGGTAGTTTGCCGAGAGGGACGCGCTCACCGTGCCGCCCTCGTGTTCCGGAGTGCCGATGGCGCGCGTCAAACCGCTCAGCGAACTGATCGAGGGCTGCATCGGCCCGGCCTTCGCCGCGCAGGGCTTCGCCTCCTCCGACATCCTCGCCGTGTGGCCCGACATCGTCGGGGCGCGCCTCGCCGGGGCCTGCCAGCCGGTCAAGCTCGAATGGCCGCGCCGCGCCCGCCGCGACGCGGAGGGGCGGCCGGAGCCCGGCACCCTGGTGGTGCGGGTGGAGGGCGCCTTCGCCCTCGAACTCCAGCACCTCGCGCCGATCGTGATCCAGCGCGTCAACGCCCATTACGGCTGGGCCTGTGTCGGCAAGATCGTCCTGCGCCAGGATCGCCTGCACCGGGCCGCGCGCCGCGCGCCGCAGAAGATCCTGGATCCCGCCCGGCGCGGCGAGGTGGCGCTGGCGGTGGCCCGCATCGAGGAGGATCGCCTGCGCGATGCCCTCGACCGGCTCGGCATCGCCGTGGTGGCGCGGCGCTAGCGCGGCGCGCTTCGCGACGCACTTCGCGAAGCACGAACGGAGGGACGTGCGGGCGGCGGCGCAGCGTGATAAGCGGCTGCGGACAGGCCGTGCGGCGACGCGTCCCTCGGCCGGACGGAGCCGTTCCGTCCTATAGCGCGGTATCGGGCCGAGCGCGGCCCGCGAACGGAGCCCGCCCCTGCCATGATCACCCGGCGCGACGCCCTGAAACTGACCGGCCTTGCCCTCGGCACCGCCGCCCTGCTGCCCCGCCTGACCCTCGAGGCGCTGGCGCAATCGGCCGACACGGCCGCCCTGATGCAGCCCGGCCCACTCGGCGACGTCTGGCTCGGACCGCCGGACGCCAAGGTGACGATCATCGAGTACGCCTCGATGACCTGCTCGCACTGCGCCCACTTCCACGCCACGACCTGGCCGGTGCTGAAGGAGCGCTACATCGACACCGGCAAGGTGCGCTTCACCCTGCGCGAATTCCCCCTCGACCCGCTCGCCACCGCCGCCTTCATGCTGGCGCGCTGCGACGGCGACGCGAAGTACTATCCGATCACCGACCTGCTGTTCGACCAGCAGCAGAGCTGGGCCTTCGTGCGCAAGCCGCAATCGCCCGTCGACGCCATGGAGCAGCTTCTGCGCCAGGCCGGTTTCTCGAAGGAGAAGTTCGAGGCCTGCCTCAAGGACCAGAAGACCTACGGCGCCATCAACGCGGTGAAGACCCGCGGCCTCGAAACCCTCAAGGTCGAATCGACCCCGACCTTCTTCATCAACGGCGAGAAGCACGCCGGTGCCCTCTCGATCGAGGAGATGGAGAAGATCATCAAGCCGATGCTGGGGGCCTGATCCGGCTCCGGACAGCCGTGGAAAAACGAAGAATTATGTTGTTTTATCAACAACTTGATTGGTGCGCCGGTCGCCTTGACACTCAAGGTTGGCGAAACTATGGTGCGCCGCGCCGAGGGGGCAGGTCGTTTCCCTCCGCTCCCGACGACGTGTGGGGTCGCCTGTGAGCGGCGACCCGGCAGGCAATGGGGGCGGGCCGGAAAAGGCTCCCGCTGACGGCGATCTCTCCGCGAGGCTCAAGCGTCTCGAGACGCAGCTCGAGGGCAAGCGGCCCAAAGCCGCTCCCGACAAGCTTGCGCGCACCGGCACATCCGGCGGGGGAGCCCCGATCGGTCAGGCCATGCGGCTCTCGACCGAGTTCATCGCGGGCGTGATCGCCGGAGGAATCCTCGGATACATCGTCGATCATCTCTTCGGCACCAAGCCGTGGGGCATGATCGTGCTGCTGATGCTGGGCTTCGTGACGGGGATCTACAACGTCATGCGGGTCAGCGGCTTCAGCGGGAAGAAAAACTGAGAAAGATCGTCGGTAAGGGTCTCCAAGCCGCCTCAGGGGTCTTGAGACTCGCCCGGCATCGTGTAAGGGCGACGCGCGACAGACGGGAGCCGCCGGGTTCCCGCGCGCGACACACAAAAGGGGCGGAAGCGGGCACATGGCGGTCAGTATCGACCCGATCCACCAGTTCGAGCTGCAGCCGCTCGTCTCGCTGGGTCACATCGGCAACCAGCAGCTCGCGTTCACGCAATCGGCTCTCTACATGTTCGCCGCGGTGGGCATCATCTCGTTGCTGACCATCGTGGCGACCTCCGGACGCTCGGTCGTCCCGGGCCGCCTCCAGGCGCTGGCCGAGACGCTCTACGAGTTCATCGCCGACACGGTGCACCAGGCGACCGGCGCGGACGGCAAGCGCTTCCTGCCGCTCGTCTTCTCCCTCTTCATGTTCGTGCTCATCCTGAACCTGCTCGGGATGATCCCCTACGCCTTCGCGGTGACGAGCCACCTCATCGTCACCTTCGGCCTCGCGCTGGTCGTGATCCTGACCGTGGTGATCTACGGCGTCGCCAAGCACGGCACCCACTTCCTCGGCGTGTTCGTGCCGTCGGGCGTGCCGAAGCCGCTGCTTCTCATCATGGTGCCGATCGAGATCGTGTCGTTCCTGTCGCGGCCGATCAGCCTCTCGGTCCGTCTCTTCGCTAACATCCTGGCCGGCCACATCGCCCTGAAGATCTTCGCCTTCTTCGTGGTCCAGCTGCTGGTCGCCGGCGCCTGGGGCGTGCTCTCGCCCCTGCCGCTCGCGCTGACCATCGCGCTGACGGCCCTCGAGTTCCTCGTCGCGGCCCTCCAAGCCTACGTGTTCGCGACGCTGACGGCGGTGTACCTCGCCGACGCCCTCCACCCCGGCCACTGATCCTTTCCGGCCGGACCCTTCCGCCCACACCGAACCCCGTTCGAACTTCAGGAGTGTTTCATGGATCCCGTCGCTGCGAAGTACATCGGCGCCGGCCTCGCCTGCCTCGGCATGGCGGGCGCCAGCATCGGCCTCGGCAACCTGTTCGGCCAGTTCTACTCGGGCGCGCTGCGCAACCCGTCGGCCGCCGATAGCCAGCGCACCAACCTCCTCCTGGGCTTCGCGCTCACCGAGGCGCTCGGCATCTTCTCGCTGCTCGTCGCGCTGCTGCTCCTCTTCGCCGTCTGACGTGCCTTTCGAGGGCGTGCGAGCCGGCGCGAAGCCCGCCTCGCACGCCCTCGCTCGTTGATCCGGCCGCTCCGCCCGCGGAGCCGGCCTTCCGACGTCACCGGACAGGGCCATGGCCGAGCAGAAGAATCCCCTCACGACCCCCTCTCCGACCGCGGACACGCAGATCGTTCCGCCCGGGAGCCCCCATACCCATACGGAGCAGCCCTCCGGCGGCCACGGCGGTGCCTTCCCGCCCTTCGAGAGCCACACCTTCCTCGCGCAGCTGATCTGGCTCGCGCTGGCCTTCGGCCTGCTCTACTACCTCATGTCCAAGATCGCGCTGCCGCGCATCGAGGCGATCCTCGGCGAACGCGCCGGCCGGCTCTCGTCCGATCTGAACGAGGCCCAGCGCATGAAGACCGAGGCCGACGCCGCCGGCGCCGCCTACGAGAAGTCCCTGCGCGAGGCCCAGGCGAAGGCGCAGGCCATCGCCCAGGACACCCGCAACAGCCTCTCCGCCGAGGCCGACGCCAAGCGCAAGACGCTCGAGGCCGAGCTGAACCAGCGGCTCGCCGCCTCCGAGGCGACCCTCCGCGCCCGCACGACGGAAGCCATGGGCAACGTCCGCACGATCGCCGGCGAGACCGCCTCGGCCATCGTCGAGCGGCTGACCGGCCAGGCGCCCGATCAGGCAAGCCTGAACCGCGCCCTCGACGCGACGCCCGCCGTCCACTGACCCGAGGGCCGGCCCCGTACCGGCCCCTCCCCATCCGAACCGACCCCGCTCCGGTCCGCCGGGCGGAAGGCCGACCAAGGGTTTGAGACCGACATGTTGTTGACCGCGGAATTCTGGGTCGCCGTCGCCTTCGTGGCGTTCCTGGTCATCGTCTGGCGGGTCGGCGGCTTCTCGATGATGACCAAGGGGCTCGACAGCCGCGCCAAGCGCGTGCGCCACGAGCTCGACGAGGCCCGTCGCCTGCGCGAAGAGGCCGCAGCCGTGCTCGACGACTACAAGCGCCGCCGCGCCGAGGCCGAGCGCGAGGCCGAGGCGATCGTCGCCGGCGCCCGCGAGGATGCCGAGCGCATCGCCGCCGAGGGCCATGCCCGCCTCAACGATTTCGTCGCGCGCCGGACCAAGGCGGCCGAGGCGAAGATCGCCCAGGCCGAGGCCCAGGCCTCCGCTCAGGTTCGCGCCGCCGCCGCCGACGCCGCCGTCAAGGTGTCGGAGACCCTGCTGCGCGAGCGTCTGCAGGGCGCGGCGGCACAGGATCTCGTCCGCGCCAGCCTCGGCGATGTGAAGAGCCGTCTCCAGGCCTGACGTCTGATCCCATCGCCGCGGGGCGCCTGCCGCCTTTCGGCAAGGACGCGACGCAAATCGACAAGCCGCGACGAGGGCTACGGCTACGGTCACCGGACGGGTGGCAGGGCCGGCGAAGCACCCGACTGGTCGGCCCCGAGACACCCGGCTTTGCCGGGTGTTTTCGTGTGCGGGACCGTTCGGCTGCGTTGCAGTGCCACAGCGGGGATCTACTCCCTTCAAAAATTTTGAAGACAGGCGAAAAATCACCTGTGCTTGGCCTGTCGTGCCGCGACGTGTACGAATAGTGCCTGAAAAACACCCCCGTGAACGCCGACGGGAAACGGGTGGGTTTGCCCGTAAACAACGTAAAGAGGCTACGCTCATGAGCGCCGGAACTGCGTCCGACACCAACACCCTCGACACCTTCTTCTCGTCTCATCTTGCCGAGACGGATCCCGAGATCGCCCGCGCCATCGCGCAGGAGCTCGGCCGGCAGCAGCACGAGATCGAGCTGATCGCCTCCGAGAACATCGTCTCGCGCGCCGTGCTCGAAGCGCAGGGCTCGGTGCTGACGAACAAGTACGCCGAGGGCTATCCGGGCCGGCGCTACTACGGCGGCTGCCAGTTCGTGGACATCGCCGAGGAGCTCGCCATCGACCGCGCCAAGCGGCTGTTCGGCTGCGGCTTCGCCAACGTGCAGCCGAATTCCGGCTCCCAGGCGAACCAGGGCGTGTTCATGGCCCTGATGCAGCCCGGCGATACCTTCCTCGGCCTCGACCTCGCCGCGGGCGGCCACCTCACCCACGGCGCGCCCCCGAACGTCTCGGGCAAGTGGTTCAAGCCGGTCTCCTACACCGTGCGCCGCGAGGACCAGCGCATCGACATGGAGCAGGTCGAGCGTCTCGCGCAGGAGCACAAGCCGAAGGTGATCATCGCCGGCGGCTCGGGCTACCCGCGTCACTGGGACTTCGCCAAGTTCCGTGAGATCGCCGATTCGGTCGGCGCCTTCTTCTTCGTCGACATGGCGCACTTCGCCGGCCTCGTCGCCGCGGGCCTGCACCCGTCGCCGTTCCCGCACGCCCACGTGGCCACCACGACGACCCACAAGACCCTGCGCGGTCCGCGCGGCGGCATGATCCTGACGAACGACGAGGCGCTCGCCAAGAAGTTCAACTCGGCGATCTTCCCCGGCCTCCAGGGCGGTCCGCTGATGCACGTCATCGCCGCCAAGGCGGTGGCCTTCGGCGAGGCGCTGAAGCCCGAGTTCAAGATCTACGCCAAGCAGGTCATCGACAACGCCCGGGCGCTCGCCGACACCATCATCTCGGGCGGCTACGACATCACCTCGGGCGGCACCGACAACCACCTGATGCTGGTCGACCTGCAGAAGAAGGGGCTGACCGGCAAGGCCGCCGAGGCGGCGCTGTCGCGGGCCGACATCACCTGCAACAAGAACGGCGTGCCGTTCGACCCGCAGAAGCCGACGATCACCTCGGGCATCCGTCTCGGCACCCCGGCCAGCACGACCCGCGGCTTCGGCGTCGCCGAGTTCAAGCAGGTCGGCTCGATGATCGTCGAGGTGCTCGACGGCCTCGCCGAGAAGGGCGAGGGCGGCGATGCGGCGGTCGAGGCGGCGGTGAAGGAGAAGGTTCACGCCCTGACCGATCGCTTCCCGATCTACAACTAAGATCGAGCGCGACTCATCCGGCCCGCGCTGCGGGCCCCAGGCGACCGCGGATCCCCCGATCCGCGGTCGCCTTCGTTTCGGGAGGAGCGCGAAGTTAATCCATGCAAGTTTTGTCGCTCCCAGGTGTGTACACGTCAGTCCAACCTTGAAATGATGTGTACAGAAACAGCCTTCGCCTGAAGGTTGCGCGGTGCGGCTCGGGAGGGTGCTCCTGCATCTCTCGCTTCATACGGATTACGGTCTTCGTCTGCTGATGCACCTGACGTTGGTCGAGCCGGGAGCCTGGGTCGCGACTCCGGCCGTCGCCCAGCGCTTCGGCATCTCGGTGCACCACCTCCAGAAGATTGCCCAGGCGCTGGTCCGGGCCGGCGTCGTCGAGGCGCGGCAGGGCCGCTCCGGCGGCGTGCGTCTCGCGCGGGAGCCGCACGAGATCCGGCTCGGACGGCTCGTCGCGGAATTGGAGGGAGTCGGCACGGTGGTCGATTGCCGACGCGATCCGTGCCCGCTGATCACGCGCTGCCGTCTCAAATGGGCCTTCGACGCAGCGGAACAGGCGTTCTTCCTCGAACTCGATCGTCTCACCCTCGCCGACGTGGCGGCCGGACCGACGGCGGTGGCGCTCCGCGCCCTCTTCCGCACCGAGCCCGGCGGCGAGTCCGCAGCGCCCGCCGTTCCCCCCGGTCCCGCTCCTGGCAATTGAGCGGCGAGTGGGGCAGAGAGGGGCGGCTTTCGAGAGTGCCCGGAACGAGGTGGTGAGCGCACGATGCGGTGTCCGTTCTGCGGAGGTCCCGACACCCAGGTGAAGGATTCGCGTCCGAGCGAAGATTCCTCGGCGATCCGCCGCCGCCGCGTCTGCCCGGATTGCGGCGGACGCTTCACGACCTTCGAGCGGGTGCAACTGCGCGAACTCGTCGTGCTCAAGCGCTCGGGCAAGCGCGTGCCGTTCGATCGCGACAAGCTCCAGCGCTCCATCGACGTGGCGCTCCGCAAGCGGACGGTCGATCCCGAGCGGGTGGAACGCCTCGTCAGCGGCATCACCCGGCGGCTGGAGAGCGGCGGCGAGGGCGAGGTCACCAGCGAGGCGATCGGCGAGGCGGTGATGGAGGGCCTGAAGGGGCTTGACGACGTCGCCTATGTCCGCTTCGCGTCGGTCTACAAGAATTTCCGCGAGGCGCAGGACTTCCAGGATCTGCTCGGCACCCTCGGCGGCCGGCTGGAGGGCGAGGCGTCGCTCCCCGAGGCGGAGCCGGCCGCGCCCGTCCCGGCCGATGACGAAGTCGCTCCGCGCCGTCGCCGGCCCGCCCGGAAGCAGGCGTGACGGGGCGGGCCGTGGAGGCGTCGCAGCAGACCGCGCTCGATCTGCGCGCCATGCGCCTCGCCCTGGCGCTGGGGCGGCGCAATCTCGGCCGCACCTGGCCGAATCCGAGCGTCGGTGCCGTGGTCGTCGCCGAGGGCCGCATCGTCGGGCAGGCGGTGACGGCCCCCGGCGGACGCCCGCATGCGGAGCCGCTGGCGCTCGCCATGGCCGGCGCGGCCGCCCGCGGCGCCACGCTCTACGTCACCCTCGAGCCCTGCTCGCATCACGGCCGCACGCCGCCCTGCACCGACGCGACGATCGCCGCCGGGATCGCCCGCGTCGTCACCGCCATCGAGGATCCCGATCCGCGGGTCGCCGGGCGCGGCCATGCGGGTTTGCGCGCCGCCGGGATCGCCGTCGAGACCGGCCTGCTGCGCGAGGAGGCCGCCCGCGACCATCGCGGCCACTTCTCCCGCGTGACCCGCGGGCGCCCGAGCCTGCACCTCAAGCTCGCCCGGACCCGCGACGGCTTCGCGGCCCCCTCGACCGGCGAGCGTCTGAAGATCACCGGCCCGATCGCCGACGGGGCGGTGCATCTGTGGCGGGCGCATGCCGACGCGATCATGGTCGGCATCGGGACGGCGCGGGCGGACGACCCCTCGCTGACCGTGCGGCTGCCGGGACTCGCCGAGCGCTCGCCGCTGCGGATCGTCCTCGACTCGACGCTGCGCCTCAACCCCGCCAGCCACCTCGTGCGCGGCGCCCGCGACCTGCCGACCCTGGTTCTGACCGGACGCGGCGCCCCCGCCCATGCCCGGCGGATGCTCGCCTCCTTCGGCGTCGAGCTCGCTTTCGTCCCGACCGATGCGCAGGGCCGCATCGACCTCAACGCCGCGCTGGCGCTCCTGGCCGAGCGCGGCCTGACGCGGATCTGCAGCGAGGGCGGGCCGGCGCTTGCCGATGCGCTGGCGGCGCACGATCTCATCGATGCCTGCACGCTCATCACCGGCCCCGTCACGCTGGGCGAGGCCGGCGGCCTGCCGGCGCTCGGGCCGAACCTCGCCCGCCGCCTCGCCGACGGCGCGCTGCGCCTGACCGAGACCCGCGACTTCGGCCCCGAAACGGCGGTCACCTACGAGAGGATCTGACATGTTCACCGGGCTCGTCAGCGATGTCGGCCGCATCGTCTCGGTGGAGGGCGCGGAGCGCCTGCGCCGGATCGTCATCGAGAGCGCCTACGACCCCGCCGGCATCGCGCTCGGCGCCTCCATCGCCTGTTCCGGCCCCTGCCTCACGGCCGTCGCGGTGGAGCCGCACGGGGCGGGCTGCCGCTTCGCCGTGGACGCCGCCGCCGAAACCCTGGACCGCACCACGGTCGGCTCCTGGCGCGAGGGCACGCGGGTCAACCTCGAACGCTCGCTCAGGCTCGGCGACGAGCTCGGCGGCCATCTCGTGACCGGCCATGTCGACGGCATCGCCGAGATCCTCGCCCGCGAGACCGTGACCGGTGAGGACAACCCCTGGGGCGCCAGCGAGCGCTTCACCCTGCGGGCACCGGCGGCGCTCGCCGGTTTCATCGCCGAGAAGGGCTCGATCTGCCTCGACGGCACCTCGCTCACCGTCAACGCGGTCTCGGGAAGCGACTTCTCGGTCCTGCTGATCCCGCACAGCCTGTCGGTCACGACCTGGGAGGAGCGCCGCGCGGGGGACCGGATCAATCTCGAGGTCGATCTCCTGGCCCGCTACGCCGCGCGGCTCGCCGAGACACGCGGCTTGTTGCAGGGGTGATCGGTCATCCGTTTGATCGCTTCGACTCCGCCTCGCGATGACGGGATTGGGCGATGTCCGAGGTGATCGACCGGAAACCGTTTGAGACCCGGATCGGTCGGCCTCACTTGCCGTCGTAGGCGGCGGCGAGGCTGTTGAGGATCTTCTGGGTGTCGCCGTCGTATTTCTTGTCGCCCGCGGGCGAGGCCCAGTAGCTCACCAGCAGGGAGCGCTCGCCCTCGGCCTTCGGCACGACCGAGATGTAGCGCAGCACCGTCGGCTTGCCCTCGTAGGTCGCCGGATACTCGGTGACCTTCAGCATGTAGGTCGGGAACTCGACCTGCTTGGCCGTCTCGGCGCCGACGACCTTCACGCCCTGATCCTTGAAATAGGCGTTGTGCTCGTCGAGCAGCGTCTGGAACTGGGCCGGCCGATAGTTCTCGAGCCAGAGATAGACCTCGTCGTCGGCCGTCCGGACCTGGATGCCGCGCTTGATCTCGGAGACCTTCCACGCGTCCGGCACGTCGATGGCGATCGGCCGGTCGCCCGGCACGACCGTGACGCGCTTGGCCGAGGCGGACGGGCCGCCCAGCAGCAGCAGGGCGAGGGCCGCCCCCACCAGGAATGTCGCGCGTCCCGTGATCATGGTGAGCCCCCGTCGGCCGCATTCTTGTGCAGTGGTGCGGCGGAAGCTTTGCTGTTTTTGCGCATCCCCGACAATCGGCAATGTGACCGCGACCCTGGGATTCTTCGGCCGACGCGCGGGGCGCTTCACCGCCCACTGATTTTTGCGGGTCCGCCTGCGGCACCGTCGCCATCGACGGAGCCGAGGACCGGTCTTGCCTCCGAGTACGGCCAAGGTTCACAAGGGAGACACTTCGCCGTTCCCTCCGAGTCCGGCGCCGCGATTCGGGTTCGTCTTGTAAAAGGTCGGCGGACAGCATGACGGGACTGGTCGAGCGGCGCCGCGACAGGGTGCTGGCGGGGCTCACCGCGCTGAGCGGTGCCCTCCTTCTCGCCTTCCTGCTCGGGCGCGGCGCACTGCGCGATGCCGGCTTCAACTCGCACGGGGCGCTGGCCGACGCGCTCCTGCACGGGCGGCTCTGGGTCGAGCACTGCCCCGAGATCGATTGCGCGCTGTTCGAGGGGCGCACCTACATCATCTTCCCGCCGCTGCCGGCGCTGCTGCTGACGCCGTTCGTGGCCCTGTTCGGCTTTCCCGGCTTCAAGGGCTTCGTGCTGCTGGGCCTGTGCCTCTCGGGCTTGAGCCTCTTCGCCTGGAGCCGGATCTTCCGCGCGCTCGCGGTCGAGCGTCGGCAGGCCCTGTGGCTGCTGGCGGCGCTCGCCTTCGCGAGCCCGCTCTATCAGGTCACCCTGCGCTCCGACGGCGTCTGGTTCTTCTCCCAGACCGTCGCCTTCCTGATGATGAGCCTGAGCCTCTGGGCGGTGATCGTCCGGGGATCGCTGCCGCTCGGCGGCCTGTTCGTCGGCCTCGCCTTCCTGTGCCGGCAGATGGCGATCTTCTACCCGCTGTTCCTGCTGGTTCTGGCCCTGCCCCGCGACCGCCCGCTGCTCGCGAACCCGGCGGCCGTCGCGCGTTCGGCGTTCCTCGCGGCCCTTCCGGTCGCGGCGGCCATCGCCGTCTACTGCGCCTACAACGCCGCGCGGTTCGGCAGCCCGTTCGAGACCGGCTACGCCTACATCCACAATCCCGGCCAGGACAGCTTCATCTGGCACCGCATCACCGAGACCGGTCTGTTCTCGCGCGACTACCTGCTGTTCAACACCCTCTACCTGTTCCTGCAGGGGACCCATTTCACATTCAGCGGGCCGCGGCTCATGGACCTCGTCGGGTTCGACAAGGCCGGCACGGCGATCCTCGTCGCGAGCCCGTGGCTGCTGCTGGCCTACTACGCGCGGCTCGACCGGGTGTTCTGGGCCGGGGCGGCGACCATCGCGGTCATCGCCGGGATCACCCTGTTTTACCACTCGAACGGGGCCGAGCAGATCGCGACGCAGCGCTACGTCCTCGACTGGCTGCCGATCCTGATGGTGCTGATGGTGCGCGGCGAGCGTCCGCCGGCCTTCGCTGCGCTGCCGCTTCTCGTCACCTGGGGCGCGGTGGCGAACCTCGCCGTGGTGACGCTGCTCTCCGTCTACAAGCTCTGAGGCGCGGGCCCCGGACCCGAGCCGAAGGTAACGAGCCGGTGGCCGAGATAGTTGGCTACGGCGCCCACCGCGATGCCGAGGCCGTGGGCCAGCGCCTCGGCGACGGACGGCCTCAGGGCCGGCAGCAGGCCGGTCAGGCCGTCGAGCACCACCGTGCTCACCGCGAGCACCACGCCCGCGCCGACGGCGTTGACCGCGAGGAACAGGCCGACCTGCCCGCGCAGCGATCCCCGCGACGCCCCCCGGAACACGAAGGCCCGGTAGAGCCAGAACGAGGCGAGCATGCTCAGCCCGTAGGCGGTCAGCAGGGCCGACTCGAAGGAGAGGACGAGCGAGAGCGGGATCCGCGTGAGCCAGTTGATCGCCGTCGCCGTGCCGCCGGCGATGAGGAAGCGGACGACTTCGTTGCTCATCACAGCCCGAGCCCCTGCGGCAAGAGGCTGGCCGGCAGGAGTCCGGGCGGCAGGCCGAAGGCGGCCGCCGCGAAGGCGAGGCCGGCGATCCCCGCCAGAGCGAGGCTCGGACGGTCCTTGATCGCGAAGGCGACCGGGTCGTCGTGGAGCGCGTCCCGTCCCGCCAGCAGCCAGACCCGGCCCATGAACAGGACGAGGATCAGCGGGAAGCTCCACAGGGCCAGGGGCGCGGTGAGCGCCGCGTGCTGGAACGCCTCGTTGGCGAGGTAGAGGATGAAGATGACGACGCTGGCGAGCCCCGAGGCGATGCCGAAGGCAAGCACCACCGCCTCGTCCGCCGGCTCGTAGCCGCGCCCGGCGATGGTGCCGGCCTGCCCGCGCCGCGCGGCGCCGCGCAGCTCGGTGTACCGCTTGGCGAAGGACAGCGAGGTGAAGAGGAACATCGAGAAGGTCAGGAGCCAGGGCGACCACGCCACCGCCACCGCCGCCACCCCGACCGCGATGCGCAGGGTGAACAGGCTCCCGAGCGTCAGCGCATCGAGCATCGGCACCCGCTTGAGCCACGCGGAGTAGGCGAGCGTCAGGGCGAGATAGGCGAGCACGCCGGCGAGGACCGCCGCCCCGGCATAGGCCGCGACCGCGAGTCCGCCCGCGAGACCGAGGCCGAGCGCCGCCAGGGCGGTGGCGATGGGAAGCCGGCCGCTCGCCAGGGGACGCTCGCGCTTCGACCAGTGCGCCCGGTCGTGGGACAGGTCGAGCAGGTCGTTCAGCAGGTAGCTCGCCGAGGCGACGAGCCCGAGGGCGAGGAAGGCCAGGAGCGCGCTGCCCCAGGCCAGCGCCTCCCCTGCCCGGCCGCCGAGGACGAGCGGCAGGAAGACCAGGGCGTTCTTGGCCCACTGGTGCGGGCGCAGGGCCCTGAGCAGTGCGCGGGACCGCGAGGCGGAAGGGAACTCCTCGACTGGCTTGCCGAGCCGCCGCGCCGCGCGGAGCACGCGGGGGGAAGCCCCTACCACGATCACCCCGCGCGAAGCGGCCCAGACGGGCAGGTCGGCGGCGGCATCGCCCGCGTAGTCGAAGCCCTGCGGGTAGAGCGCCCTTAGCTGCGCCGCCTTCGCCGCGCCCTTGAGGTTCCTCACCCCGTCGCTCGCCACCACCCGGTCGAAGACGGGGAAGCGTCTCAGGGCGCGCAGGGCCATCAGCTCGTCGGCGGCGGTAGCGAGCACGATCTCCTGGCCCGCCGCCTTGCGCGCCTCGATATGGGCGAGCAGCGCCTCGTTGGCGGGCAGGGTCGCGACGTCGAGGCCGGCACCTTCCGCGATGCGGCGCTTGAAGAAGGCCCGGCCCCGCGGAAGCCACAGCAGCATCGCCAGCAGCATCAGCGGATTGCGCCGTAGCAGGGCGATGATGCCTTCCAGCAGCAGATCCGTCCGCAGCAGCGTGCCGTCGAGGTCGATCACCAGCGGGACCGGCCGTGACGCCGAACCCGCCTCCTCGGTCAGGATCGGAGCCGTCCCGGCCCTTCGCGCCCGCGCCGTCGCCATGCTGGATAACCCCCGTTTCCAGTGCGGGGCCGAGTTTCGGGGGCCCGCAAACTTGCGTTCGACAGTCTATCGCCGGCACCGACTTCGGTCGGGTTAATAGGTGCGGCTGCACGCTGCGGGAGCGGCACTTCGGCGCGATGTGATTGATCAATCCTCTCCACTTCAACCAAAAAGGGAGGATCTTTCGCGCCGAGGCTTGCGCGTCGTGCGCCCGCGCCGCGCCGGGCGCGTGCCCTCTGCCGCTTGTGGAGCGCGCGGCACTTGGGCTAACCCTCCGGCCCGCCCCGAACTTCCGCGAACGCAGCCCGGAACGTCACACGCATGGTCTCCCAAACTCGGGACGCGGACGCGCCCAGAAGCATCCTCGAGAGCCTCGCCGGCACCCGCGTGCTGGTGGTGGAGGCGCGCTACTACGACGAGGTCGCCGACGCGCTGCTGGCGGGCGCCCGCGCGGCGATCGAGGCGGTCGGCGCCGAGGCGCGGGTCTTCACCGTGCCGGGCGCCCTCGAAATCCCCGCCGCCATCGCCATCCTGATGGAGGCCGGCCGCAAGGCCGGCGGGCCCTACGACGCGGCGGTGGCGCTCGGCTGCGTCATCCGCGGCGAGACGGGGCATTACGACATCGTCGCGGGCGAGAGCGCCCGCGCCCTGATGGACCTCTCCGTGTCCGAGCACCTTCCGCTCGGCAACGGCATCCTCACCGTGGAGACCATGGAGCAGGCACTCGCCCGCGCCCGGGTCTCCGAGATGAACAAGGGCGGCGGCGCGGCGGAGGCAGCTCTGAGCCTCCTCGCCATCAAGCGCGCCGCCAATCTGGAACCCCCGCGATGACCGACCCCGCCGCGACGCCGGCCCAGCCGAAACCGAACGCCCGCACCGGCGCCCGCCTCGCCGTGGTGCAGGCGCTCTACGAGATGGAGATCTCGGACAAGGGCGTGATCGACGCGCTCGCCGAGTTCGAGGCCCACTGGATCGGCCAGGAGATCGACGGCGTCGCCCATCCCCCGGCCGAGACCGCCTTCTTCCGCGACGTGCTGCGCGGCGCCGTCGAGGAGCAGCGCGCCATCGATCCGAAGCTCGACGGGGCCCTCGCCAAGGGCTGGCCGCTGCGCCGGCTCGAAGTCGTGCTGCGCGCGATCCTGCGGGCGGGCGCCTACGAGCTGATGTTCCGCCGCGACGTGCCGGCCCGGGCCGCGATCTCGCAATACGTCGATGTCGCCCACAGCTTCTACGGCGGCGACGAGCCGGGCATGGTCAACGCCGTGCTCGACCGGGTCGGCCGCGAGGTGCGCTCCACCGAGTTCGGCATCCCGGCCGCGCCCGGCCCGGCGACGGCGAAGAAGGGCTGAGCGGCATGGCGCGCGCGGGCGAGGAGGCGCTGATCGCGCGCTACTTCGCGCCGCTGAGCGGCCCCGGCGCCGAGGGCCTGCGCGACGACGCCGCGAGCCTGACGCCGACGCCCGGCCACGACCTCGTGGTGACCGCAGACGCCGTCGTGGCCGGAATCCACTACTTCCCCGACGACCCGCCCGGCTCCATCGCCGTCAAGGCGCTCGGGGTGAATCTTTCCGATCTGGCCGCAAAGGGCGCGGTTCCGCGCGGCTTCCTCCTGACCCTCGCCCTGCCGGACGACTGGACGGAGGCGTGGCTTTCCGCCTTCGCCGAGAGGCTCGGGGAAGCGAGCCGCGCCCATGGCTGCCCGCTCCTCGGCGGCGACACCGTGCGCTCCGGCGGCCCGGCGCTGATCGGCGTGACCGCCTTCGGCGAGGTGCCGGCGGGCGCGATGCTGCGGCGTCAGGCGGCGCGGGCCGGCGACCGGCTCTGCGTCAGCGGCAGCATCGGCGACGCGGCTCTGGGCCTCGCCCTGCGGCTCGCGCCCGATCCCGCGCTGGCGGCAAGCCACTGCGACGTCCTGCTCGACCGCTACCTGCATCCCCGTCCGCGTCTCGCCCTCGTCCCGGCTCTGCGCCGCCACGCCCGCGCGGCCATGGACGTCTCGGACGGGCTCGCGGGCGACCTGCACAAGATGCTCGCCGGGACGGGTCTGACCGCGCGGATCGATGTCCCGGCGGTGCCGCTCTCGACCGCCGCGGGCGCGGCCATCGCCCGCGATCGGAGCCGACTCGCGACGGCGCTCACCGGCGGCGACGATTACGAGATTCTCTGCGCGGTGCCGCCCGACTCGGTTGCAGCGTTCCTCGCCGATGCGCAGGCCGCCGGAGTGCCCGCGGCGGAGATCGGAACAGTGACGGCCGGCGACGGACCGCCCTGCTTTCTCGATGCGCAGGGACGGGAGATCACCTTCACCCGCGCCTCCTTCAGCCATTTCTGAGGCTCGGAGCCAAACGACGCTCCTCTCGGAACGGTTGCCGACTGACGTCGCAATCTTCCATTCTTTTCGGCAAGTGGAGCCTGGCTGCCGCGAAGTTTCATAAGCTTATAATACAATTATATATACGCTTGCTGTCGTGATTCCTCATTGCGCCGGTGTGCGAAAGCTGCATTATACTTTTGTCGATATGGGAGGAGTGAATAATGATGCATCTCTCGAAGTTCTTGCTCGCCGCTGCCGTCGTGGCAGGTGCCGCGGCCCTTCCTACGATGGCTTCGGCCGAAAGCTCCAAGGGGAGCAAAGCCGAGCCCGCGAGCGCGTCGAAGAAGAACCAGTCGAGTGTCGACGAGTTCGAAGAGAACCGGCGTGCTCACATGCAGAAGAGCAAGGAAAACAACGCGAAGAAGGGCGCGGAGTAAGCGTTTCGCCGCGCCGTTGCGACGACGCCTCCCGTCCCAACGCCCTGGTATGGTCGGTCGGGTCACGTGGGGGCGTGGATCGTCGTCGCTCGGATCATCGGTTCGGGCGGACGCCGGATCAGGGCTCGATCCCGAGCTGCCGCCGGCTCAGGGTCCACACCCGCTCCTGCAGGGCCTCGTCCCGGCTGAGGGCGGAGGAGGCCGTCTCGCGGCTCCTGGCGAAGTAGCGCCCGCTCACGCCGTCGAGGTCGGGCGCCGTGGCGACGTGGAGCGAGGTCTTGGCGCCGTCCGCCGCGGAGATCAGGAACGGGCGGATCAGGCCCCAGGCGAAGCCGAGGAGACCGTGGGTGTTCTTGGCGAAGTCGCTCGCCACCACGCCCGGATGCACCGCGTTGACGGTGATGGGGCTCCCGGCGAGGCGCCGGGCGAGCGCGCAGGTGAACAGCACGTTGCCGAGCTTGGCCTGCGCGTAGGCCTTCATCGCCGAATAGCGGCGCTCGCCGCCGAGATCGTCGAAGTCGATGCGCCCCCTCGTATGGGCGGCGGAGGCGAGGTTGACGATGCGGGCGCGGGGCGCGGCTTCGAGCGGCGCGCGCAGCTCGTGGGTGAGCAGCACGTAGGCGAGGTGGTCGAGGGCCCAGGTCCGCTCGATCCCGTCGGCCGTGACGTGGCGCTCCGAGAAGATCGCGCCGGCATTGTTCACGAGGATGTCGAGGGCGGGGTAGCGCGTCCTCACCTCGCCCGCGAGGCAGCGGATCTCGGCCTGACTCGACAGGTCGGCGAGGAAGACGTCCGCCGCGCCGCCGGTCTCCCGGCGCAGATGCGCGGCGGCGCGTTCCGTGCGCTCGCGGTCGCGCCCGACGAGGCCGACCCGCGCCCCGAGGCGGGCGAGCCCCAGGGCCGTCTCGGCGCCGATCCCGGAGGAGGCGCCGGTGACGAGGGCGGTGCGACCGTCGAGGCGCACGGTCGGATCCGCCGGATCAGAACACCGCCTGACCGATGGCCAGCGCGATCACCACGATGACGATGGCGAGCACGAGGAACAGGCCGAACAGGATGCGGGCGATCGAGCTGGCGCCGGAGGCGATGCCGGTGAAGCCGAGGGCGCCCGCGACGAGCGAGATGACGAAGGCGATGGCGGCCCACTTGAGAAGCGTCATGGCAGTTCACTCCGAAACGAAAGCGGAGCAGTAACGGCCGACGGGCCGGCGGCGTTCCGCCGCGCGCCGCGCTTTAGGGGCTTCGCTCCCCGGCCGCGCGCCGCACGATCAGCTCCGCCAGCGTGTGGTAGAGGCCGCCCCGGCAGACCGACTTCGACACGGCGTCGGCGATCAGCGCCGCGAGCATCAGCGGGATCACCATGGAGTGGTTCTGGGTCATCTCGGTGACGATGACGAAGGAGGTGATCGGCGCCTGGAGCACGCCGGTCAGGTAGGCGGTCATGCCGATCAGAACGAGCGCGCCCAGGGGCGTCGGGCCGAGGAGCTGCGGCATGACCAGGCTCGCCTGGGCGCCGAGCCCCGCGCCGACGGCGAGCGAGGGGGCGAACAGGCCGCCGGGGATGCCGCTGATCGAGGACAGCACGGTCGCCACGAATTTCAGCGGCGCGAACTCCCAGCGCGGATCGCTCTCGCCGTGCAGGATTCCCCGCGCCTCCTCGTAGCCGGTGCCGTAGACGGCCCCGCCGGACGCCAACCCGCACAGCGCGACACCGAGCCCGCACAGCGTCGCGAACAGGATGGGGCGGCGCTCGATCCACGCGCCGGCCCGGCCCGGAAGGCCGCGGCCGAACCCGATCACGATGCGGCTGAACAGCCCGCCCGCGAGCCCGCCCGCCACCCCGATCAGCGGCACGGCGAGCCACCCGGAGGCGAGGGAGAGCCCCGCGTCGGAGGTGCCGAAATAGGTGTAGTCGCCCAGGATCGTCAGCGAGGTTAGACCCGCGGCGACGATGGCGGCGACGATGAGGGCGCTGCCGCGCCGGTCATAGGCCCGGCCGAGTTCCTCGATGCCGAAGACGATCCCCGCGAGCGGGGTGTTGAAGGCGGCGGCGACGCCGGCCGCGCCGCCCGCGAGCAGCAGGCCGCGCATCCGCTCCGGGCTCAAGCGGCCGAGGGTGGCCATGATCGCCGCGCCGACCTGCACGGTGGGACCCTCGCGCCCGATCGAGGCGCCGCACAGGAGCCCGAGACACATCACGACGATCTTTCCCGCCGCGACCTTGAGCGAGATCAGGGCGTGGCGCGCCGGCCCGTCGTCGAGGGCGCGGGCAGCGATGACCTGCGGGATGCCGGACCCTTGCGAGTTCGGGAACACGGTCCGGGCGAGCCACGCGGCCAGCGCGAAGCCGGCCGGGCAGAGAAGCAGCGCCAGGACCGGCGAGACGTCGAGGGTTTGGCGAAACACCGCCTGCGTCGCGTCGGCCGCCTTCGCCATCAGCACCGCCGCCAGGCCGACGCAGATGCCGCCGGCCAGGAACAGGGCGCGCCTGCGCCAGATCGTCCAGGCGTCGCCCGAGACTCCGCGCAGCCGTCGCAGGGCGACACTCAGGTCGGAGGGGGGGCGCCGCATCGCGACAGAGTACGCGGTTCGGCCGGCGCGGGGCCATGCCTGCGCCGCCACTATCCCGCACCGATTGCGGTGCGTGATCCGCGGGACACGGCCTCGCACTGCAACAAATGGTCCCGGTTGCGGGATGGGAGCCGATCTGCGCGTTTGGGAGTCTTCGTAAGACCCCCGGTCGCGGCAACCCGATTCCGGATCACCGGCCATGGGCGTTCGAACGAGCCGAGCATCGATCCGTCGCGGGTCGGCGCGAGAGCAAACAGCCGAGGAGACGGCATGGGGCGGCTGAACACGGTTCCCGCGAGCGCGGTCCTTCTCGGCATCGCGGGGCTGATCCCGTTCGTGGGCTTCGCGGCCCTGTCGGTGAGCGGGACGGATGTCGGCCTCGGCACGATCGGCCTGTCACCGCGCACCATCCTCTCGGCCTACGGTGCGGTGATCGCCTCGTTCCTCGGCGGCATCCGCTGGGGCGTCGCGGCGGCGCGCGGGGCCGGCTGGCGCGATTACGGCCTCGCCATCGTGCCCTCGCTGCTGGCCTGGGCGGCGCTGGCCGCCCCGGCCCCGTGGGATCTGCGCATTCTCGGCGCCCTGGTCCTGCTCTGGGGAGTGATCGATCAGGATCTCGCCCGCCGCGGCATGGTCCCGAACTGGATGGGCCGGCTGCGCCTGGCGCTGTCGGTGGTCGCCGGGGCGGCGCTGCTGGTGGCCGCCTAGGGCAAGGCCCCGCTCAGCGGCCGCCGCGTGACGGCCGGGTGCGCCCTCTCTTCGTCCGCGGAGGGCGCGACGGAACGTCTAGCTCTCCACGAGTTCGTAGCCGGCGGGCATCTTCTCCAGCGTCGCGATGCTGATGTGGGGCCAGACGGCCCTCTCCGGGAACTCGTCTTCGCGGGGGCGGAAGAAGTGCATCATCACGACCTGCGAATATTGCAGTCGCAGTTTCGGGTTTCCCTGTTCGTCCTTCTCCGCCAGCTCCTGAATCCAGAACGTCGACTTCATGCTGACCGGTTCGGCCTCGCGAACCGAGAAGGGGACATTCGAGATTCCGGCGCTCTTGCGCGTCGAATCGACGGTGAGCGTGGTCGTCCGAACGATCTTGACGTTCTGGTTCGCGAACCGAAGGATCTCGTTCATGTCGGCCGGACTGAAGCCGGGAAACCCGGGCGCCGTGACATTCCCCATGAACGGGTTGTCGATGTAGTGCCGGTAGGGCTCGAAATACGGATCCGGATCGGTGGCGGACCTGAAGTCGTAATCCGGGGTCGCGACGTCCTCGAACCGGCCCGAGGGTAGCCCGCTCACGGGCGGGATCGGCGGCATCCCGTCGTGCACCGCCGACTTGCCGAGGGCCAGGACCGAATTCCCGTGCGGGATCGAGGCAAGCCGGGCGACGTCGAGTTCGACCTCCGAGACCTTGTCGCCCTTGATCTGATCGTCCTTGGACCGACGGTTCTTCTCGTAGAGCCACAGGCCGGGCTCGTGGTGGATCGGCAGTCCGACCGGGCCGGCCAGACCGCCGCTGCTGGGCCGATCCTCCGCGGCGACCTGAGCGATCTTCTGCTGATAATCGAGCGTGACGACGAATTGGTCGAAGTCCGGCTGGCTCGGCCTCGAGAGACCTCGGTTGGGAACGTCGTCATCGACGAACGTGAATCGAAGCTCCTCGTCGTACTGGTTCATCAGCACGCGGAATTTGAAGCCGGCCGGCGGCGGTGGTGCCTTGTGAAACGGCAAGGCGATCATGTTCCAGCCCGTGCCTTGCGCGGTCCACACGCCGAGCAACTGTTCGAGGGGGCCGAGTTCCTGAGGAGGGGCCGCACCCCGGGTGGTCAGCCTGCGGGTGCGGAGGGGCTGCGGGGTGACGACTTCGGAAAACTTGCGGGTCCTGCGGTCGGGATTGTTGCCGGCAGTCATGGCGCCTGTCCTCCAATGAGGGGGGCACCTTTGCAGATGACGACGGCGTTGACCTGCGCGCGAAAGTGGTAATCGGAGGATGATTTCGGATCAGAAGATGTCGCAGTGCAACTGGGCAGTATTCGCCGGCTGCAAGCGTCCGTTCGGCGTTACCGTCGCGGTGTTCGAGATGGTCGGCGCGTCGAGGAACGGAGCGGGAGACACGATGCACGCGCGACGATCCTCCCGGTGGACCGGCGCCGGGGGATCGATCGTTCCGGCACGGTTCGAGGCCGGTTCATCGCGCGGCGCCTCGGCCTGAAAGGCGATGCGCCGCGACACCCGCGCCGGTCAGGCTCCGACCCTCAGTCCCGCCCCAGCATGGTCCGGCCGATGGCGAAGACGCGCCCGTCCCCGAGCAGGTAGGCGGTGAACCCCTTGGGGAAGAGCGGCTCGAAGGCGGCGTCGCGCACGTTGAGCCCGCCCGTATAGGCGCCGAAGGCCGGCATCACGAGGCGGTGGCCGTCGCTGACGAAGCAGCGGCGGCGCACCGAGCGACCGCGCATGGTGACCTTGCCGCAGGGATGGAGGTGGCCGGCGACTTCGCCCGCCTCAGCCCCGGCCAGCGGCTCGTGGCGCAGGGTCAGACCGCCGAGGGAAACCGTCTCGCAGTAGCGGCCGCCGACGCCCTCGCTGACCGCCGCGTCGTGGTTGCCGGCGATCCAGACCCAGTCGCGGCCTTCCTGAAGCGCGGCGATCATTGCCCGGTCGCCGGGCTCCATCCGCTCCGGGCCGCGGGCGTCGTGGAAGGAATCACCGAGCGCGACGAGGCAGGCCGGATCGAGCCGCTGGATCACCTCGTGCAGGCAGGCCAGCGTCTCGCGGGTGTCGTAGGGCGGCAGGAATTGGCCGGAGCGGGCGGCGAAGGACGAACCTTTTTCCAGGTGGAGGTCCGACACCACCAGGGTTCGGTGCTCGGGCAGCCACAGCGCGCCGGTCCTGTCGAGGCTGAGCGCCTCGCCGGCGAGCGCAAGGTCGGTGCCCTTCACGGTCTTCTCGAGTCTCTGGCCGAGTGCCAAGGTCGCATCCTCAAATCGCGCGGAGGAGGCGGCACACCCCGTCAACCGAGCGCTTCCTGAAGAAGCTCGGCTTCGGCCTCGGCCAGGATCTCGTCGGCCCCCTCCCCGTAGACCCGTTCGCGCCCGATTTCGAGCATGACGGAGACGGAGAGCGGCGAGACGCGGTCGAGCGCCCTGTGGGTGATTCGCCCCCGGATGCGCTTCAGCATCATGCCGAGGCGGGTCACGTCGAGGAGTCCGGTTGCCGCATCCTGCCGCGCGGCGCGCAGGAGCAGGTGGTCGGGCTGGTGGCGGCGCAGCACGTCGTAGATCAGGTCGGTCGAGATGGTGACCTGCCGGCCGGTCTTCTTCTGCCCCGGAAAGCGCCGCTCGATCAGCCCGGCGATCACCGCGCATTGGCGGAAGGTGCGCTTCATCATCGCGGATTCGTCGAGCCACGCCTCCAGGTCGTCGCCGAGCATGTCCTCGTCGAACAGGGCCTCCATGAAGCCGGGCGAGAGCGCGGCGCGCTCGCTCACGTCCTTCGTGCACCAGATGGCGATGCCGTAATCGTTGGCGGCGAACCCGAGCGGGCGCAGCCGGGCGCGCTCCAGGCGGCGGGTCAGCAGCATGCCCAGCGTCTGGTGGGCGAGCCGCCCCTCGAACGGGAACGCCGTGAGGTAGTGGCGCCCCGCGCGTGAAAAGGTCTCGACCAGGAGGTCGCGCTCGCCGGGCAGCACCGAGTGCCGGCGCTGCTGCGCGAGGTAGTCCGAGAGCTGGCGCGGCAGCCGGTCCCACTCGAACGGGTCGGCGATGATCGCCCGCACCCGCGCGGCGAGGAAGGTCGAGAGCGGGAATTTCGCGCCGGCATAGGAGGGGATCGCCGGATCGGTGCCGGCACCGGCCCGCGTCACGAGGCACTCGTCCTCGGCGAGCCCCTCGAAGCGCAGCACCTCCCCCGCGAACAGGAAGGTGTCGCCCACCGTCAGCGTCTCGGCGAAATCCTCCTCGATCTCGCCCAGCGTCCGGCCGCCCTTCGGCAGCACGGTGCCGGGCTTCGAGCGTAGGCTGCGGGCCATCCGCACCTTGATGTGGGTCGACTCGATGATGGTGCCGATGTTCATCCGGTATTGCTGCGCCACCCGCGCGTCGCGCACCCGCCACCGGCCGTCGGCGCCGCGCAGGATCTTGGCGAAGCGCTCGTAGGCACGCAGCGCGTAGCCGCCGGTGGCGACGTAATCGACCACCGCCTCGAAATCCTCCCACGACAGCGTCGCGTAGGGCGCGGCCGAGACGATTTCCTCGTAGAGTTCGAGCGGATCGAAGGCGTCGGCGCAGGCCATGCCGAGGACGTGCTGGGCCAGCACGTCGGGGGCGCCGAGGCGGGCGTCGGGGGTGTCCTGGGCCGCCTCCTCCACCGCGTCGAGGGCGGCCCGGCATTCCAGCATCTCGAAGCGGTTGCCCGGCACGAGATAGGCTTTCGAGGGCTCGTCCATGCGGTGGTTGGCCCGGCCGATCCGCTGCATGATCCGGCTCGCCCCCTTCGGCGCGCCGACATTCACCACGAGATCGACGTCGCCCCAGTCGATGCCGAGATCGAGCGTCGCGGTGCAGACGATGGCGCGCAGCTGCCCCGCCGCCATCGCCGCCTCGACCCGGCGCCGCTGCGAGGCGTCGAGGGAGCCGTGGTGGAGAGCGATGGGCAGGGTGTCGTCGTTGAGCCGCCACAGCTCCTGGAAGGTGTACTCGGCCTGGAGCCGGGTGTTGACGAAGACGAGCACCGTGCGGTGCGCCCGGATCAGGTCGTAGATCGCCGGCATGGCGTGCCGGGCGGTGTGGCCGGAGAGCGGGAGCGTGCGGCCGATATCGAGCATGTGCAGGTCGGGCTTGGCGCCGCCCTTCACCACCACGAGATCGGCCATGGGGGCCGCCGACGGGGCCGCCGACGTCCCTCCCCCCTCTGCGGGGGAGGGTGGCCCTCGCGTCAGCGAGGGTCGGGAGAGGGGAGCGCCCTCTCCGGAGACGGCACCCCCTCTCCCGCCCGCTCCGCGGGCACCCTCCCCCGCAGAGGGGGGAGGGTTTTGGGCGACGAGGTACTTCCTCAACGCGTCCGGCTCGCGCACCGTGGCTGAGAGGCCGATGGCGCGGGCCTCGGGCGCCAGCCGCCGCACCCGGGCCAGCGCCAGCGAGAGGAGATCGCCGCGCTTCGAGGTGACGAGTGCGTGCAATTCGTCGAGCACGATCGTGCGCAGGCCGGCGAAGAACGTCTCGGCCTCGCGATGGGCGAGGAGCAATGAGAGCTGCTCGGGCGTGGTGAGCAGGATGTCCGGCGGGCGCTGGATCTGGCGGGCGCGCTTGTGCGCGGGCGTGTCGCCGGTGCGGGTCTCGACCGTGACGGCAAGCCCCATGCCCTCGATCGGCGCTTCGAGGTTGCGGGCGATGTCGACCGCAAGCGCCTTGAGCGGCGAGACGTAGAGAGTGTGGAGGCCGCGCGCCTTTCCCTTCCCATTGCCCGCTCTCTCGCTCAGCTCGACCAGGCTCGGCAGGAAGCCCGCCAGCGTCTTGCCCGCGCCGGTCGGCGCGACGAGCAGCGCCGAGCGCCCGGCCCGGACGGTCGCGAGCAGTTCGAGCTGATGCGGGCGGGGCGACCAGCCGCGGGCGGCGAACCACGCGGAGAAGCGCGGCGGCAGGGCGGCGGGCGGCACGGAGGAGGACAGGGCTTCGACGGTCACGCGCCCTTATGTGGGGCGCGCGCCGACGGAACGCACCCGAGGACAGGCGCCCGGTGCTCTCGCCCATGATCCGGTCCGACCGCGTGCCGCCTCACTCACGGGGATCGGGCGTCGCCACCCTCGAAGTTGCTCGGTCTGCGTGACTTATAATAATTCTCATTCTTGAGCTTTGTTTGAAAAATACCAGGTCTGTGCGGAGGATTATTTTTATATATCAGACGTTGTGGCGTGTTGACATTGATGTGCCTCTCGATAATCAATGCTCAAGCTCGATGGCCTGATAAAAATCAAGATAAGCCAGTCCCATTGGGCGGCATGCAACTCGTTATGCCGGGCTGATCATGATGACGATTGGTATTGTTCCGTGCGGGGGCGCGTGCCGTCCTCGTCGTCCGCAGTCGCGCGCCTGGACGCTGCCCGTCATCGGCGGATTGCGACCCCTCCTGATCCATTCGCTGATCCTGGCGCTGCTGTTCGTCTGCTGCGACGCGATGCTCGGTGTCATCTCGACGGCGGAGGCGGGCGAGGCGTTCTTCGGCTGGATCTACACCGCCGACATCCATCCGCCGGGCACGTTCGAGTACGAGCACCGCTCGTTCCTGCAGCGGAGCCAGTCGCGCGGCCAGTACGCGTATCTCCAGAACAGCGAGGAGCTGGAGCTCGGCGTCACGCCGAACCTTCAGGTGGCCGGCTACCTGAACTGGAGCTACCGCAACGCCTTCCGCAACGGCATCGACGGCACCACCGGCGGACCCGGGGTGTCGATGTTCGAGGGGCCGAACTTCAACCCCTACAGCCGGCTGAGCGGCGCCCGGTTCGATTCGGCCTCGGTGGAGGTCATCTACCAGATCCTGAACCCCTACACCGACCCGATCGGCCTCGCGCTCTACCTCGAACCGGAATTCGGCCCGCGGGAATGGGAGCTCGAATGGCGGATCATCGTCCAGAAGAACTTCCTCGACGACAAGCTCGTGGTGGCCGCCAACCTGATGGGACGGCACGAGAACGAGCGCTACTCCGACCGGACCACCAACCGCGAGTCGCCGCTCGACGTCACCCTGGGCGCCTCCTACCGGGTGGCCGACAACTGGTTCCTCGGCATCGAGGGGCGGGTGCACAACGAGTTCGCCGGCATCCTCTGGCGCTCGCCCGACCATTCCGCCTTCTTCCTCGGGCCGAACGTGCACTACGCCACCAAGGGCTGGTGGGTGACGGCGGCGTGGCGGCACCAATTGCCGATGACCCTCGCCTACAACCGCGATCAGGCCGACGTGATGTGGCACGGCCGGATCTACGGCGACGAGCATGCGCGCGACGAGGTCATGCTCAAGTTCGGCATGCCCTTCTGAGGAGATCGCCGCCATGCGCTGGGAAGCCTTCGCCGCCGCTCCGCTCGTCGTCCTCGCCGCCCCCGGGGCGCAGGCCACGGAGTACCTCACCGTTGCCCAGGCCCAGGCCGCCCTGTTTCCCGGCGCCTCGTTCCAGAAGGTCGCCGTCTCCGTGCCCGAGGCCGTCCTGGAGGCGATGCGCGAGCGATCCGGCGTCGACGAACCGTTCAATGCCGGACGGGTCTGGCGGGTCTCGACCGGCGGGTGGTTCATCGTCGATGCCGTGCTCGGCAAGCACGAGAAGATCACCTACGCCGTCGGGATCGACGCGTCCGGCGCGGTGCGCGGGATCGAGATCCTGACCTACAACGAGAGCTACGGCTACGAGGTGCGCGACCCCGGCTGGCGCGCCCAGTTCCGCGGCAAGACCGCGGCGAGCGCGCTGCAGCTCAACGGCGACATCCGCAACATCACCGGGGCGACCCTCTCCTCCAAGCACCTGACCCAGGGGGTCAGGCGCCTGCTCGTGCTGCACCAGATGGCGCTGGCGCGGTCTTGAGGACGGCGGTGACGCGTCCGCGGACGCCGCGGCGGGCCCAGGCTCGCCTCGGTACCTTCGTCGAGATCGAGGCCGATGCCTGCGGCGATGCGGCGTCCATCGATGCCGCCTTCGCCGTCATCGCCCGGGTGGAGCGGGAGATGAGCTTCCACGATCCCGCGAGCGCGCTGTCGCGGCTCAACCGCGCCGCCTGGCAGGGCCCGCAGCCGGTCTCGCCCTGGCTGGAGCGGGTGCTGCGCACGGCCCGCCGCCTGCATCGCGACAGCGGCGGCGTGTTCGATCCGTCGGTGGCCGGCCATCTCGTCGCCGCCGGGCTGCTGCCCGCGCCGGACGGTCCGGAGCCGGACCCGGGCGCGTGCTTCGGCGACGTGGTGATCGAGCCCGGCCGGGTGCGGTTCCTGCGCCGCCTCTGGCTCGATCTCGGGGGCATCGCCAAGGGCTTCGCGGTCGACGCGGCGGTGCTGACCCTGCGGCGCCTCGGCCTGCGCGCCGGAATCGTCAACGCGGGCGGGGATCTGCGCGTCTTCGGCCCGGAACCGCGGACGATCCACCGCCGCGACGCCGACGATCCAGGCCGCGGCGTGCCGATCGGGCGCCTCGCCTCCGGTGCCTGCGCCACCAGCGGCGGCGACTTCTCCGCGGGGGCCGCCGACCTCTGGCCGGTCTTCGCCCCATGCGGCGCGCGCCTGACCCGCCGCGGCAGCGTGACCGTGATCGCCCCGCGCTGCATCCTCGCCGACGGGCTGACCAAGGTCGCCGCGCTGATGCCGGCGGAGGAGGCCGCGCGGGTGTTGGACCGCTACGGCGCGCGGCTGGTGGCGCCGTGAGCGACCCGCGCCTCCGCCCGCCCCTCGGCGCGGGCCTTCGCCTCGACCGGTCGCTCTATCGCATCCTGGTCGCGGCCTTCGTCGGGGTCGGCGTCTCGGGCGCGGTCTGGGCGCTGGTGGGCGACATCCTCGCGCTCGACATCGATGGCCTCGGCCACCTGATGGCGCAGATCCACGGCGGCTTCGCCTTCCCGGCGGTCGGGATCACCGGCGCGCTCCTGGCCCACCACGCCCGCGCCGGCTGGCGCGCGCGGCGCAACCGGGCGAGCGGCAGCCTCGCCGTGACGCTCGCGCTGCTGCTCGGGCTCACGGCCTGGGGCCTCTATTACGGCAGCGAGCCGTGGCACGCCGCCCTCGTCTGGACGCATATCGCGGCGGGGGCGGCCGCGCTCCTGCTGATCCCGCTGCACGTCCGGCTCGGCCGGCGCGCGCTCACGCCAGAGCCATCAGAAACCGATCGATCAGTTCGAGCGCCCGCTCGGTGAGCGCGCCGGGATAGCGCACGAAGATATGGCAGCCGCCGGCATAGACCGCCGTGTGGCCGCCGTTGTTGGCCGCCGCCCAGCGGGCCGACATGTAGAGCGTGTCGTCGAGCAGCGGGTCGGCGGTGCCGACCGTGAACAGGGCGGGCGGCAGGCCCTTCAGGTCGGCGTAGAGCGGCGACACGTCGGGCCGGCGCCGGTCGATGCCCACACGGACGTAGCCGTCGGCGAAGCGCTTGAGGTCGGTGGTGTTGATGACGAGCCGCTCGTCGCCCCACAGGCGCACGCTCGGAGTCAGGCCAAGATCGAAGAAGCCGGCATTGAGGTTGGCGCCGCGGAAGGCGCGGGGCAGGCCGTGGCGGTCGCGCAGGCGCAGCAGCGTCATCACCGCGAGGTGGGCGCCGACGGATTCGCCGCCGATGGTCAGGGCGTGAACCCCGAGTTCCGCCTTGCCGGGGCCGGCGAGCCAGAGGGCCGCGGCCTCGCAATCCTCGAGGGCGGCCGGATAGGGATGCTCCGGCGCCAGCCGGTACTCCACCGAGAGGCAGACGAAGCCGCAGGTGTCGGCGATGCGCTCGAGCCAGGGGTCCTGCTCGTCCGCCGCGCCCCAGACCCAGCCGCCGCGGTGGATGTGGAGGTAGGCGCCCCGGGCCTTGCCCTGCGGACGGATGACGCGAAGCGCGAGCGGACCGCCCGGTCCGTCGATGGTCAGGATCTCGGCGCGCGGGCTGCGCGGCATCGCGGGGGATGCCTGCGTCCCCGCCCGGCGCCGCGCCCGCACCTCCTCGATCGGCAGCGACCATGGATCGGCCTGTGCGGCGTGGGCGGCCACGATCTCGGCGTTGAGCGCCTTCGTCTCGGCATCGATGGTTGCCGGGTCGAACAGAGCGTGATCGATCATGGCCTTCGTCAAGTCGCGCGGGGTGGAGGCATGGGGCCGGCAGGGCCAGATTCGGCCTGCCATCTTGAGCGGAACGTTCGAGGATGCCATCTGGCTGCTACCCCGAACGCGTTGAATGAAGCGATCACCCCGCGGTTTGGCATGAGTGTGGCGGTGAAGCAACGCCGTTGCGGGGTTGCCACGAAGTCTTGAGGATCAGGCGAGGATACCGACCGAATGATCGGCGATCACGAGACCCGGCGTCGCCCTCCCCTCGATTCCGGCGCCTACCCGGCCGATCCGCGCGCGGCCGCCCCGCGCCGCCGCTCCGGCCTCAACCGATTCCTCGGCGGCTCGCCCGCCGCGGTGTTCGTGAAGCTGCTGTTCCTGTCCGTGCTGGTCGGCTCGGTGATGGCGATGCTCGGCCTGACGCCGGGCCTTTTGTTCTGGCACCTTTACGATCTCACCCGCTCGCTGATCGACCTCGGGCTCGACACCTTCCACGATTTCGGCCGGTGGATCCTCGCCGGCGCGGTGGTGGTGGTGCCGATCTGGTTCATCGCGCGCCTGATGACCGTGTCGCGGGAGCGCTGACGCGCCTCCGCTCGTTCCGTGTCGAGAACGTCGCCGCCTCGGCGGGAGCCCGTGCGACACAGCAACAGCTTAGAACCGTTCCGATTGCCTCGCCCTCGCGAACGGTTCTAAGAGACGTCAAGAGAAGCAAGAAACCGCATCGAGGCGCGTCGTGCAGACCAATTTCGCTCCCGAGCAGCTCGCCGACCCCGCCATGGCGGCCTCGGAGAAGATCCTGCGCACCTGCGTCCATTGCGGGTTCTGCACCGCGACCTGCCCGACCTACCTCCTGCTCGGCGACGAGCTCGATTCACCGCGCGGGCGCATCTACCTGATCAAGGACATGCTGGAGGGCGGCAAGCCCGCGAGCCGCGAGGTGGTGAAGCACGTCGATCGCTGCCTCTCCTGCCTGTCCTGCATGACGACCTGCCCGTCGGGGGTGCATTACATGCACCTCGTCGATCACGCCCGCACCCATATCGAGAAGACCTACCGGCGCCCGCTCTCTGACCGCGCCCTGCGCGCGGTGCTGGCCCTGGTCCTGCCCTACCCGAACCGGTTCCGGCTGGCGCTGCTCGCGGCCAAGCTCGGGGCGCCGTTCCGGCCGCTCGTCGCCCGGCTGCCGCGGGTCGGCAACCGGCTCGCGGCGATGCTCGACCTCGCCCCCGCGCAACTGCCGAACCGCAACCGGACCGACCGGCCCGGCACCTTCCCCGCCGATCCCTCGGCGCAGGAGATCAGCGCCCTCTTCCAGACCGGCGAGGACAGGGGACCGGCTCCGCGCCGCGGCCGGGTCGCGCTGCTGCGCGGCTGTGCCCAGAGCGTGCTGCGGCCGGACTTCAACGAGGCGGCGATCCGCTTGCTCAACCGCCACGGCGTCGAGGTGGTCCAGCCCAAGGGCGAGGGCTGCTGCGGCGCGCTGACCCACCATATGGGCCGGGAGGATTCCGCCCACGGCCACGCCCGGCGCACCATCGATGCCTGGATCGCCGAGATGGACGGGCCCGGCCTCGACGCGATCGTCGTCACCGCATCCGGCTGCGGCACGACGATCAAGGATTACGGCTTCATGTTCCGCGACGACCCCGCCTATGCCGAGAAGGCGGCGCGGGTCTCGGCGATCGCGAAGGACGTGACCGAATACATGGCGGAGATCGGCCTGCTGCCGCCGGTGGAGGATACCGACCTCGTGGTGGCCTACCATTCCGCCTGCTCGATGCAGCACGGGCAGGCGATCCGCACCGAGCCGAAGACTCTCCTGAAGAAGGCCGGCTTCACGGTGAAGGACGTGCCCGAGGGCCACATCTGCTGCGGCTCGGCCGGCACCTACAACATCCTCCAGCCGGAGATCGCCGCCCGCCTGCGCGACCGCAAGGTGGCCAATATCGAGCGGATCAGGCCCGACCTGATCGCCACCGGCAATATCGGCTGCGCCACCCAGATCGGGAAGGGCACCGACATCCCGATCCTGCATACCGTCGAGCTGCTCGATTGGGCGACCGGCGGGCCGCGGCCGGAGGCGCTGGCGAATCTGCCGGCGGCTGCGCGAGTGCCGGCTTAAGGTCAAGATTGATTTTCCCGCTATGCACAATTGAAGGCCGCGCCTTCCTTGACCTCGCTGCAGGTGCGAATTAGGCCCGCAACCAGTGTCGGCCCGAGATCGTTTGCAGCTTCATGACAGAGAACCCCCCAGAGCCGCCCGTCGTCCTCCTGGTCGAAGATGACGGCCTGCTGCTGATGGAAGCGTCCGATACGCTGGCGGAGGCAGGGTTCAACGTCCTCGAAGCGCACCACGCCGACAAGGCCCTCGACGTGCTTCAGGATCGCCCCGACGTCGAGATCCTGATGACCGACGTCGACATGCCGATGGGCTCGATGGACGGGTTCGCTCTGGCCCGCGTCGTGGCCCACCGCTGGCCGGAAATCCCGGTGCTGATCGTCTCCGGCATGGGCACGCCGGGCCCCGGCGACATGCCGGAGGGGGCCCGCTTCATTCCGAAGCCCTACGCGCCGACCATGCTGGTGCGCACCCTCAAGGCCTGCCTCAAGCGCGCCGCCTGACGCGCACTCCCAGACGTTTCGCGCATGGCCGATGCGCGCGGGGACCAATCACGGGTTCCGTCGCGGATCGTTTCGCGGCAGAAGGCGCCTGAGACCGGTGCGCTCCGCGCCCCGACAGACCGATCGATTCAGGTCCCGCCATGACCGCCGAGCCAAAGACCCTCCGCCTCGCCACGCAGGCGGTCCATGCGGGCGCCGCGCCCGATCCCGCCACAGGCGCGCGGGCGCAGCCGATCTACTTCACCAACGGCTTCGTGTTCGATTCCACCGAGCAGGCGGCCGACATCTTCGCGATGCGCAAGACCGGCTTCTCCTATTCGCGCGGCTCGAACCCGACGGTCGCCGCGCTGGAGCGTCGCATCGCCGCGCTGGAGGGCGCCAAGGCGGCGGTGGCCGTGTCCTCGGGGCAGTCGGCGGTGCTGCTCGTGATGATGACGCTGATGCAGACGGGCGACGCCTACGTCGCCTCACCGCGCCTGTTCGGCGGCTCGCTCGGCCTGATGCGCCGGCTCGAAGGCCGCTACGACCTGACGCCGCACTTCGCCGCCGACCTGACGCCGGAGGCGTTCGAGGCGGCGATCACGCCGCAGACCAAGGCGATCATCTGCGAGTCGATCGTCAACCCCTGCGCCACGGTGATGGATCTGGAAGGCATCTCGGCGGTCGCCAAGCGCCACGGCCTGCCGCTCGTGATCGACAACACCCTGGCCTCGCCCGCCCTGATCCGCCCGATCGAGTACGGCGCCGACATCGTCGTCCACTCGACCTCGAAGTTCCTCGGCGGCTCGGGGCAGGTGATCGGCGGCATGATCTGCGACGCCGGCACCTTCGACTGGAAGGCGCAAGGGTCGCGCTACAACCTCATCAACGAGCCCTGGCCGGACTATGACGGCCTGATCGTCAGCGACCGCTTCCCCGAGATCAGCTTCGCCGTCGCCTGCCGCCTGTTCGGCCTGCGCGACCTCGGCCCCGGCCTCTCGCCGATGAACGCCTTCCTCACGCTCACCGGCATCGAGACCCTGCCGCTGCGGATGGAGCGCCACTGCGCCAACGCCAAGGCGGTGGCCGCCTACCTGAAGGACCATCCGGCGGTCGAATGGGTGAGCTACCCGGCCCTGCCCGGTCAGAAGGGCGAGGCTCTGGCCAACCGCTACGTGCCGCAGGGGCCGGGCTCGATCTTCACCTTCGCGCTCAAGGGCGGCGAGCCGGCCGCCCTGCGCTTCATCGCGGGCCTGGAGCTGATCTCGCACCTCGTGAATATCGGCGAGATCAAATCGCTGGCGATCCACCCGGCGACCACGACCCACCGCCAGCTCCGGCCCGAGGAGCGGGCGGCGGCCTGCGTCGGTCCCGAGACGGTGCGCCTCTCGATCGGCCTGGAGGATCCGGAGGATCTGATCGCCGATATCGAGCAGGCGCTCGCCAAGGTCGGCTGAGGCCGCCATGGCGCGGCGGGGACGCAACGCGGCGGTGGTCGGCGGCCTCGCCATCCTCGCCTCGGGCGCGATCGTGCTCGCCGACTTCCTGCAACTCGGCCGCACCGAGCCCCCGCTGGTGGCCGAGCCGGACCGCGCCGACCGCGTCCTCGTCGAGAAGGCGGCGCGCCGCCTCACGCTGCTGCGCGAGGGGCGGGTGCTCGCGACCTATCCCGTCTCCCTCGGCTTCGCGCCGGAAGGGCACAAGGCCCGCGAAGGCGACGGGCGCACGCCCGAAGGCCTCTATGCCATCGCCTTCCGCAATCCGCGCAGCGTCGCCCATCTCTCCCTCAAGGTCTCCTACCCCGCGCCGGCCGACGAGGCGGCGGCGCGGGCCGGCGGCTACCCGCCCGGCGGCGACATCATGATCCACGGGCTGATGAACGGCTTCTCGTGGCTCGGCCGCCTGCATCGGCTGATGGATTGGACCCAGGGCTGCGTCGGCGTCACCAATGCCGAGATGCGCGCGATCTACGCCCGCGTCGATGTGGGCACGCCGATCGAGATCAGACCGTAGCGGCCTCAGGTCTTCGCGTCTGCGAGGGGGAGTGCGAACCGGGTGGCCGAATCCGCGCCACGATCGAGTCCGCCCGCGCGGGTGAGGCCGGCCGCGGCTTCGCGGTGGTCGCCGCCGAGGTCAGGGAACTCGCCAACCAGACCGCGCGGGCGACCGGCGAGATCGCTCAGCAGATGGGCACGATTCAAGGGGGCGACGGACCACGCCGCCGCGGCCATCGACGGCATCCCGGGCCGCATCCGCGAGATCGACCTCACGACGGTGCGTGCCGCCTGACGGCGATGATCCGTGGGATCCGAGGGCCGGCGCCGCAACACCGGTCCTCAAGATGACACGGTGTCGCATCCGGATCAAAAGAGAGGTGATCACAAAGGTCAAGAACGCATCGGCAAGTGTGGGGTGGTCAGATCAGCGATCACGATCGATCGTGGTACAAGTCAAAGGACAGCCTCATGACTCAGCCGAACCAGCACACGAAGGGTGACAACTCTCGCAATGCTGATCATGATGGATCGAAAAACTCTGGGAGCGCGCACAAGGGCTCGGTTCAGCATTCGGATGACGGCCGTCTGAAGGAGGATCGCGACCAGGGCGTCCACCGCGGCGACAAGGCGTAGTCCCGGGCGGGCGAGCCTGAAGCCGTCTTCGGGATCGTGCGGAAGAGGTCGCCTTCGGGCGGCCTCTTCCCATATGGGCCTGCGTCGATCCGAGAACCGAACCCGAGGGAGACCGCCATGCGTGCCTACGAAATGTCCGCCGCCGCAGGCCTCGGCAGCTGGAAGAGCGCCGAGCGACCCACGCCCGAACCGGGGCGCGGGCAGGTTCTGGTGCGGATGCGCGCGGCCTCCCTCAATTACCGCGACCTGCTGATCTGCGAGGGCCGTTATCCCTTCGCGATCAACCTGAACCGGCTGATCCCGGTCTCGGACGGGGCCGGCGAGATCGTGGCGCTCGGCGACGGCGTGCGCCGCTTCCAGGGCGGCGAGCGGGTCGCCGGGATCTTCTCGCAGAGCTGGCTCGGCGGCGCCCAGGTGGCCGACACGTGGCAGACGGCGCTGGGCGGCGCCATCGACGGCGTGCTCGCCGAGTACCAGGTGTTCGACGAGGACGGGCTCGTCGTCCTGCCCGACCATCTGAGTTTCGAGGAGGGCGCGACGCTGCCCTGCGCGGCCGTGACCGCCTGGAACGCGCTCTACGGCCTCAAGCCGCTCAAGGCCGGTGAGACGGTGCTGACGCTCGGCACCGGCGGCGTCTCGATCTTCGCGATCCAGCTCGCGCACGCCGCGGGGGCGCGCGTCATCGCCACCTCGTCGAGCGACGCCAAGCTGGAGAAGGCCCGCGCGCTCGGCGCGAGCGAGACCATCAACTATCGCACCCATCCGGACTGGGAGCGGGAGGTGCGCCGGCTGACCGGCGGCGTGGGCGTCGATCACGTGGTCGAGGTCGGCGGCACCGGAACGCTCCCTCGCTCCATCGCCTCGACCCGACCCGGCGGCCATGTCGGCCTGATCGGTCTGCTCGCCGAGGGCGAGGCGATCGACCCGCTGGCGATCCTCGGCGCGAGCTGCATCGTGCGCGGCGTCGCCGTCGGCCCGCGGGAGATGTTCGAGGACATGAACCGCTCGATCGCCCTGCACCGGATCAAGCCGGTGATCGACCGGGTCTACGGCTTCGACGAGGCACCCGCCGCCCTCGCGGCCCTGGCCGAGGCGTCGCATGTCGGCAAGATCGTGATCCGGATCGGCTGATGGCGTTGCTCGGGGACGGATCGATGATGCGCGCGGCAGCGTGCTGCGGGCTGGTCTCGGCGCTGCTCGCGCCGGCGGTGGCGGGCGCGCAGGATGTCACGACGGTGCGGACCGAAAGCTTCCCCCGGCCGCCCTATTCCGGGGCGACCTACTACGTCTACGAGCGGGCGGGCCGGACGATCTGCACCAAGCTCGCCGTCTGCAACAAGTTCGACCAATGCGAGACGAGCTACGTCCCCGGTGCCTTCCGGGCGCCCGAGGACACGGCGACCGGAGAGCCCTACGGGACGACGCCGGCCGCACCGATCGCGCCCGGCTCGCTCGCCAAGCACGTCTGCCTCACGCGGTTCGGGCTGGCGAGGCGGTAAGCCTACGGTTCCTCGCCCTTCGGCCCGCGGCGGCTCAGCGCCCGCAGCGCCCCTCGGAAGGTGCGCACGTCCTGCTCGGTCATCGCCATGCGGTGGAGCATGTCGCGCATGTTGCGGGCGATGATCTCGCGCTTCTCCGGCGGGTAGAAGCCGGCCCCCGCCAGCGTCTCCTCCAGGCTCGCGAACAGCGACAGCAGCGCCTCGCGGGTCGCGGGCGGCGAGAGGAGCTCGCCGGAGAAGCGCAGCGTGGCGAGCCCGGCGGCGCGGCGCCACTCGTAGCCCATCAGCAGCACCGCCTGGGCGAGGTTGAGCGAGGGAAATTCTTCCGTCACCGGGAAGGTGACGATGGCGTCGGCGAGCGACACCTCGTCGTTGCTGAGGCCGACCCGCTCGCGCCCGAACATCAGCCCGACGCGCTCGCCGCGGCCGATCCGCTCGGCGACCGCCGTCATGGCCTCCTCGGGGGCGAAGACCCGCTTCATCTGGCCGCGCTCGCGGGCGGTGGTGGCGAGGACGCAATGCAGGTCGCCGATGGCCTCCGGCAGCGTGGCGTAGACCTTGGCCCCGTCGAGCACGTAGGTCGCGCCGGAGGCCGCCTCCCGCACGCCCTTCTTCGGCCAGCCGTTCTTCGGGGCCACGAGGCGCAACTCGGACAGGCCGAAATTCGCCATGGCGCGGGCGGTCATGCCGATATTTTCGGCGAGCTGCGGCTCGACCAGGATGACGACGGGGGCGGTCATGGCCGCCCTCTCGCACGCCGCGGTCGCGGCCTCAATCCGGGAAAAGCAGCGATTCCCAATCCCGCACGCCGCTCAGGATGTGCAGGATCTCGATCCGTCCACCGTCGACCCGGTAGAAAATGAGGTACGAGCCGTGAGGGCGTCGCCGGATGCCGCTCGACGCATGTCGCGGCACCAGCGGGAAGCCTTCGGGAATGTCGGCCAGTTGCAGACAGCGCTCGACCAGTTCGGTGACGAAGCTGACGGCCCGGCGCGGGTTGTCTTGAGCGATGAAGTCGCCGACGCGCTCCAGATCGGCCTCAGCCTCCGCGGTGAAGACGACGATCATGCATCCGGGCCGGACAGCGCATCATACTTGGCGACCAGCCGTGCCCTGACGTCTTCGGCCGGCGTGACCCGGCCGGCCTCCGCATCGTTGACGCCGCGGGCCAAGGCCGCATCGAGCAGCGCCAGACGCTTCTCGCGCTCCTCGACCAATCGGACGCCTTCGCGCAGAACCTCGCTTCGGGAGCCGTAGCGCCCCTCCTTCACCAGCGAGGTGACATAGCCCTCGAGGCGGGGTCCGAGATCGGCGCTGCTCGGCATGGTCGCTCCCCATCGCGGCGGACGAGGGATGATAACTGTTATCGGCCGCGGCGCCAACGGGCCTGCGCCTCCGGCCTCGTCGGCGGCGCAGGTCTCAAAAGCCTCAGATCTTACCGTCGAGGCCCATCTGGTAGTACTTGTGGACGATCTTGTCCTGGTTCTCCAGGAGCCAGTCGATCGAGGGCTCGTTGGTCATGGCCTTGCGGATCGCCTCGGTCATGCCCTTGCGCTGGATCTCGAACAGCGCCTTGTGATCGACGCTCTCGGCCTGGATCACGCCGGGGCTGAGCCAGACCGAGCAGATGATGCCGAGATCGTTGGCCTTCTCCTTGGGGATGTAGCCGGCCCGCACCGCGTCGAGCACGCCGTTGGCGATGGCGTACTGCACCGTGCCCATCAGGATCGAGGTGTACTTGTTCTCGGTCACGCTCACCTTGGAAACGCACAGCGTCACAGGGCGGACCATGATGTCGGTGTTCAGGAGCGCGAAGACGCGGCTGTGGCCGACGACCTGATCGCCGGTCAGGGTGGCGAGCGCGGTGCCGACGGGCCCGTCGAGCTCGCCGATGATGACCTCGGGCTCGCTCGCCGTGTTGGGCGGCCCGCCCGCGACGAGGGCTTCGCCGGCGCGCAGGATGATGCGGTCGCTCATGGTGTGTCCTTCCTCGTGATCGGCCGTTCGTGCGACGCGCAGGGTCGTCGCAGTGCCGGCCGCGTTTGTCCAGGCCGCTTAGCGCTGCGCAACCGCGCGCTCTTGTGCCGGACCGACACTCGCTTTGGCCGAACGACCGTCCCGCTGGCCGGACTCACCGCGTAGCCGGGTTCGGGGCACACCACCCTACCGCAAGGGCCGGTAACAGTTTCACGGATCCGAAACAGGCTTCCCGAGCCCGGCTTTGTCGCCTTGCTGCGCTGCGTTATAGGGGCGGCGACAGGGTTCCGGACAGACGCGCGGAGGGCAGTCGGCCGATCGCGCGGCACCGGGCAATCGAGGGACCGACATGGCGAAGATCAAGGTGGCCAATCCGGTCGTCGAGCTCGACGGCGACGAGATGACCCGGATCATCTGGGCGGAGATCAAGAACAAGCTCATCCACCCCTACCTCGATCTCGACCTCGACTATTACGACCTCGGCGTCGAGCACCGCGACGCCACCAATGACCAGGTCACGATCGACGCGGCGGAGGCGATCAAGCGCCACGGCGTCGGCGTGAAATGCGCCACGATCACGCCCGACGAGGCCCGCGTCGAGGAATTCAAGCTCAAGGAGATGTGGCGCTCGCCCAACGGCACGATCCGCAACATCCTCGGCGGCGTGATCTTCCGCGAGCCGATCATCTGCTCGAACGTGCCCCGCCTCGTTCCCGGCTGGACCCAGCCCTTCGTGATCGGCCGCCACGCCTACGGCGACCAGTACCGCGCCACCGACTTTAAGGTGCCGGGCAAGGGCCGCCTCACCATCAAGTTCGAGGGCGACGACGGCACCGTCATCGAGAAGGAGGTGTTCAAGTTCCCCGACGCCGGCGTCGCGATGTCGATGTACAACCTCGACCAGTCGATCATCGACTTCGCCCGAGCCTCCTTCAACTACGGACTGGCTCGGAAATACCCGGTTTATCTCTCGACGAAGAACACCATCCTGAAGACCTATGACGGCCGCTTCAAGGACCTGTTCCAGAAGGTGTTCGACGAGGAGTTCAAGTCGAAGTTCCAGTCGCTCGGCCTGACCTACGAGCACCGCCTGATCGACGACATGGTAGCCTCCTGCCTCAAGTGGTCCGGCGGCTACGTCTGGGCCTGCAAGAACTACGACGGCGACGTGCAGTCCGACACGGCGGCGCAGGGCTTCGGCTCGCTCGGCCTGATGACCTCGGTGCTGATGACGCCGGACGGCCAGACCGTCGAGGCCGAGGCGGCGCACGGGACGGTGACCCGCCACTACCGCGAGCACCAGAAGGGCAAGGCGACCTCGACCAACTCGATCGCCTCGATCTTCGCCTGGACCCGCGGCCTCGCCCACCGGGCCAAGCTCGACGACAACGCCGAGCTCGCGAAGTTCGCTGCGACCTTGGAGAAGGTCTGCGTCGACACGGTCGAGGCCGGTCACATGACCAAGGACCTCGCCCTCCTCGTCGGCCCGGACCAGAAGTGGCTCACCACCAACGGCTTCCTCGACAAGGTCGACGAGAACCTGAAAGCGGCGATGGCGGCCTGAAGCTGCCGCTTCGATCGCCCTCCCCCCTCTGCGGGGGAGGGTGCCTCGCGGATGCGAGGCGGAAGAAGGGAGCGACGCTTCCGGAAGAACCTGAGCCACCCTTCACCCGACCCCCTTCGGGGTCCACCCTCTCCCGCAGAAGGGAGTGGGAGCAGCGGCGCGTTACCCCGTCTTCTTCGCCGCGTTGCGCTTGCGTGTCTCGGCCGCCTTCTTCGCGGACGCCGAGCGCTCTTCCTTCGTGCGCGAGGCCGACGCCGTGCCGCCGCTGCGGCCGCCCTTGTGGGCGGCGGGATGGCCGGTCGAGCGGCCGCGGCCCGAACCGCCGGGCTTCTTGCCGCCGCCGTCGTCCTTGTTGACGGTCGCCCAGGCCCGGGATTCGGCTTCCTTCTCGGGCACGCCGCGGGACTCGTAGGATTCGGCGATGTGCTCCGCCTTGCGGATCTGCTTGTCGGTGTATTTCGACTTGTCGCCCTGAGCCATGATGCTCTCCCGATTGGCCGCGCCGGTCAGGTACGGATCGGCGCGTCGAGGGTCGCCCGCACCCGCCGGATCAACTCGGCGCGCCGGTACGGCTTATTCAGGATATCGAACTCCGGACGCCCCATGCCGGTTCGCTCCAGGCTGGCCTCGGCATAGCCGGTGGTGAGCAAAATTCTGAGAGCGGGGTGGCGGCGGCGCGCCTCGCGGGCGAGCGACAGGCCATCCATGCCGCCGGGCATGATCAGGTCGGAGAAGAGCAGGTCGATCTCCGGGTGGTCGCCGAGGATCTCCAGGGCCTCGCGGCCGTGGCGGGCCATCAGGGTGCCGTAGCCGTAATCGCGCAGGATCGCCCGGGCGAGCTCGCCGACATCGGCGCGGTCGTCGACGATCAGCACCGTCTCGGTCCCCGGCCGCTCCTCGACCGGCGGAGGCTCCCGGCTCGGCTCACCCTCCTCCTCGATCGCCGGGAAGGACAGCCGCACCGTCGTCCCCTCCCCCACCACCGACTCGATCTGCGCGAAACCGCCGGACTGCTTGGCGAAGCCGTAGACCATCGACAGGCCGAGACCCGTGCCCTTGCCCTCCTCCTTCGTGGTGAAGAACGGGTCCATCACCCGCGCGAGGAGATCCGAGGGAATGCCGGAGCCCGTGTCCGTCACCGCGACGCTGACGAGGCGATCCGTGCCGTCGGGGCGGCCGGATTCCTCGTTCCGGGTCGTGATGGTGACGCGCCCGCCCTCCGGCATCGCGTCGCGGGCGTTGATGAGCACGTTGAGCAGGGCCACCTCGGCCTGGGTCCGATCGATCCGGCAGGCGCGGAGATCGGGGGCGAGGTCGGTCTCGATCGTCACCGCCTCGCCCAGGGTGCGCTCCGCCAGCTCCTTCGTCTCCGAGACGAGATCGTTGAGGTTGAGGGTGCGGCCGACGAGGCGCTGCTTGCGGGCGAAGGCGAGCAGTTGCTGCGTCAGCGTCGAGGCCCGCTCCGCCGCCTCGCGGATGTTGCCGACGGCGCGTCCCATGCGGCCCGGATCGGCGTCCGGCCGCTCGAGATTGGTCGCCAGCGAGTCGGCGTAGCCCAGGATGACCTGGAGCAGGTTGTTGAAGTCGTGGGCGATCCCGCCCGTGAGCTGCCCGATCGCCTCCATCTTCTGCGCCTGATGCAGCGATTCCTCGGCGAGGCGGCGGCGGGTGATGTCGAGCTGCGAGCCGAAGAAGTACACGAGGTCGCCGGCCGCGTTGTAGACCGGGCTCACGAACAGGGCGTTCCAGAAGGTCGAGCCGTCCTTGCGATAGTTGAGGATCTCGGTGGCGATGTCGCGCCGCGCGGTGATGGCCTCGCGGATCTGCGCCCGCGTCGCCGGATCGGTCTCGGGGCCCTGGAGGAAGCGGCAGTTGCGGCCGATCACCTCGTCCCGCGCGTAGCCCGTCATCTCGAGGAAGGCTTGGTTCGCGAAGACGATCGGGTGGTCCGGCCGGTTGGGATCGGCCACCACCATCGGCATGCGCGTCAGGGCGACGGCCGCGAAGAAGATGTCGCTGCCCGAATCGAATTCGTGGCCGGCCGCGCCGGTCTCGACGCTCGGATGGTCGCCGTGGGGTCTCTTCTCGGGGATGTCGATCATGCGAACCCGCGGCGTGGCGTGGCGGTCGAGGCCACCGGCGTCGGCGCCGTCTCCTCTCTCCGAAGGGTGAGCGTCGTCCGGAAGGGGGCCTCCCGGCTTTGGCGGAAAGACGTTGCAAAGTGCAGGACGAGGCGGCGGGGCCGATCCCGGCCTCGGAACCGTGGCGGGGAGGGGCCGCCCGCGGGGGCGGCCCCTCCCCGGGGCGTTCAGCCCTCCTCGTCGATCCCGAAGCTCACGCTCTCGACGTTCGCGCGCTCGAAGGCCTGCATCACGTACTGGTAGGAGCGCTCCATGTCGCTGTGCTCCTCGTCATGGTTCTCCACCGGCTTGAGGACGAACATCAGCATCGAGCGGCCGGTGACCGAGTAGCTCTCGCCGACGGCGAAACTCTCAACCTCCTGGCTGTCCGGCAGGTTGGTGTCGAGGAGCCGCGTCCAGGCCGTGCCGCCCGGCGCCTCGGGCAAGGTGAAGTCCACCACGTCGTGATAGGCGTTGTAGAACAGGAGCAGGGTCGCGTCGCCGCCGCGCTTGTGGATGCCGCTCGCCTGGGCGCGCCCGTCGAGCAGCACGGCCAGCGTGCGCGAATTGCCGTCGTTCCAGTTCTCCGGGGTCATCTCGGTGCCGGCGGGGGTGAGCCAGGTCACGTCCTTGACGCCGAATTCCTCGTCGTAGGCCCCCGTCACGAAGCGGCCGCGCGACAGCATCGGCAGGGCGTTGCGCAGCAGAATCAGGCGCTGCGTGAACTCGGCGAGATCACGCTCCTCCTCGCCGATGGCGCCCCAATCGACCCAGGACACCTCGTTGTCCTGGCAATAGGCGTTGTTGTTGCCCTGCTGCGTGCGGGCGAACTCGTCGCCGGCGAGCAGCATCGGCGTGCCCTTCGACAGGAACAGGGTGGCGAGCAGGTTGCGCATCTGGCGCAGGCGGACCGAGCGGATCTCCGGATCGTCGGTCGGGCCCTCGACGCCGTAATTGTAGGACAGGTTGTGGCCGTGCCCGTCGCGGTTGCCCTCGCCGTTCGCCTCGTTGTGCTTCTCGTTGTACGAGACCGTGTCGTTGAGGGTGAAGCCGTCATGCGCGGTGATGAAGTTCACCGACGCCCAGGGCCGGCGTCCGCGCTTGTTGAACTTGTCGGCCGACGCGGTGATGCGCGAGGCGAGCCCCGGCAGGAGCCCGGCATCGCCCTTCCAGTAGCCGCGGACGTCGTCGCGGAACCGGTCATTCCACTCGGCCCAGCCCGGCGGGAAGCCGCCGACCTGATAGCCGCCGGGGCCGCAATCCCACGGTTCGGCGATGAGCTTCACGTCGTTGAGCACCGGATCCTGGCGGCAGGTGTCGAGGAAGCCGCCGCCCTCGTCGAAGCCGTAGGGCTCGCGGCCGAGGATGGTGGCGAGATCGAAGCGGAAGCCATCGACCCGCATCTCGTTGGCCCAGTAGCGCAGGCTGTCGGTGACGAGCTGAAGCACGCGGGGATGCGAGAGATTGAAGGTGTTCCCCGTGCCGGTGTCGTTGATGTAGTAGCGCGGCTGGTTCGGCAGCAGGCGGTAATAGGAGGCGTTATCGACGCCCTTGAAGGACAGCGTCGGCCCCTTCTCGTTGCCCTCCGCCGTGTGGTTGTAGACCACGTCGAGGATCACCTCGAGGCCGGCGCCGTGCATCCGGGCCACCATCTCCTTGAACTCGGAGAAGGCGAAGTCCGGCACCGCGGCGTAGCGCCGGGCGGGCGTGAAGAACGAGATGGTGTTGTAGCCCCAGTAATTGATCAGGCCCTTCTGCTGCAGGTAGTCGTCCTGCACGAAGGAGTGGACCGGCAGAAGCTCGACCGAGGTGACGCCGAGGCTCTTGATGTAGTCGAGTACCGCCGGGTGCCCCATGCCGGCATAGGTGCCGCGCAGCTTCTCCGGCACCGCCGGATGCAGCTTGGTGAAGCCCTTCACGTGGGTCTCGTAGACGATGGTGCGCTCCCACGGCACGCGGGGCTTGGCATCGCGGCCCCAGGTGAAGGCCGGATCGATCACGCGGGAGCGGCGGGTATAGGGGGCGGAGTCGCGCTCATCGAAGGTGAGGTCGTCGCCGGTCTCCATCTTGTAGCCGAACAGGGCCGGGTTCCACTCGATGGTGCCGACGAGACCCTTGGCGTAGGGGTCGATCAGGAGCTTGTTGTGGTTGAAGCGGTGGCCGGCCTCCGGCTCGTAGGGTCCGTGCACGCGATAGCCGTAGATCGTGCCGGGGCGCGCATCCGGCAGGTAGCCGTGCCAGACCTCGTCGGTGTATTCCGGCAGCTCGATGCGCTCGACCTCCTTCTCGCCCGCATCGTCGAACAGGCACAGCTCGACCTTCGTGGCGTGGGCCGAGAACAGCGCGAAGTTGACGCCGCGCCCGTCCCAGGTCGCCCCGCGGGGATGCGGCGAGCCTTCGCGGATTCGCGTGCGCGACGTGCGCGGCTTCGGCATCCCGTTCCTTTCGGTATCGGCCATCGTGGTCCCATTCTCGCTGGTGGCGGCCCCCGCGGGTCCGGCCGGACTCTGAACGTTCACGGAACCGCGAAGCTCCGTTCCGGCTGACGCGGCGCAGCAAATTTTTCCCGACCCGCTGCGCGCCGCCGCGGCTGTGGTTGGCCGGTGTGATAGGTCTTGAACGAAACTCGCGGTGGGGGCTCGCGTTGCAACGCTCTCCATCGACCGAAACGGACACGTTCACAGGGGGACAATCGCCGATGATCGAAGACCCCGAACACCGGCCCTCCGGGCTCCCGGCCCTGGCCGAGCGGCACGGCGTGAGCCTCGACGCGGTGCGCCACCTGCTGCGCGCCCTCCAGTCGGGCCAGGGCAACATGGCCCAGTTCGACCACCCGGACCTCGGCGGGTTCGGCCAGTGGTCGCGGGGCGGCATGGTGATGGTCGGATCGATGAACGACCATGCCCTGAAGGCCCGGGTCGACGCCCTCTGCACCGAACTCGCCGCGGCCCTGCCGCTCTCCGGCTTCCGCGAGGAGGCGGCCTCCGGGAACTGGTGGCCGGACGCGCTGGGCCTTCCGTCGAGCGCGGGGGCGCAAAACGGGACGCGCTACGCCTTCTTCCCCGAGAAGCGGCGGCTCGCCGTCGAGACAAACGGTCGGCTCGCCCTCTACGACACGGCCGAGCGCATCGTCACCGGCGCGAGCCAGCAGCAGGGCGCGACCGCCTCGCTGCGCTTCAGCGGCCCGCAGGGGGATTTCACGCTGGAGGATCTGACGCCGGTGGAGCAGGACACGGCGGCCGTGTCGTCGGCCCCGACGAGCGGCGTATCCTCCGCCTCGGCGTCCGTATCGTCGGCGTTCGCGGCCCGCCCGATGTCGCTCCGGCCCGCCGCCCAAGCGCCGAGTCCGGCCGCAGCGGGGGCAGGTCCCGCCGACATTCTCTCGATCCTCGAACGGCTGGCCGAGCTGCACAGGAAGGGCGTGCTGACCGACGCGGAGTTTTCGGGAAAGAAGGCGGAGCTGCTGGCGCGGCTCTGACCGACGGCCTCTCGCCGCAGGCCGCGCCGCGGCGCCGCGCTCGCCCTAGATCCGGGCGATGCCCCCGCGCGACCTCATCGACATCGACCGCATCTTCCACGAGCCGGCGGTCGCCGACTTTCCGCGCGGGCGCGAAATCCTGGCCCGCTACCCGAACGCCGAGCGGATCGCGGTGCCCTCGCACTGGAACATCCCCGAACTGCACGGCAATGCCGGCTCGGTGGAGGATTGGGTCCGCATCAAGCGCTCGACCCTGGTGCTCGGCGTCAAGAAGGGCCTCGCGATGCGCCCCAACGGCCGCTCCGCCCACTTCATCGCGCCCTCGACCTCGAACGGCTGCGCCATGTCGTGCGCCTACTGCTACGTGCCGCGCCGCAAGGGCTTCTCCAATCCGATCTCGCTGTTCGTGAACGTCGATGCCGTCGGCGCGGCGATCGCGCGCCACGCGGGCAAGCAGGGTCCGCTGCCCGCGCCGGACCAGATCGACGGGCAGGCCTGGGTCTACGATCTCGGCGAGAACGGCGACCTCTCGGTCGATGCGATGATCTGCGACAACGTCCGCGACCTCGTCGCGCTGTTTCGCGGGCTGCCCAACGCCAGGGGCTCCTTCGCGACGAAGGCGGTCAACCGCGACCTCCTCGCCTACGATCCGCAGGGGCGCACCCGCATCCGCTTCTCGCTGATGCCGGCCCGGATCGCCCGCATCGTCGATGTCCGCACCGCGGCGATCCCCGAGCGGATCGCCGCGATCGACGACTTCCTGAGGGCCGGCTACGAGGTCCACGTCAACTTCTCGCCCGTCATCCTCTACGAGGGCTGGGAGGCGGATTGGGCCGCCCTGTTCGACGCGATCGACGGGACGATCTCGGACGCGGCCAAGGGCCAGCTCGCCTGCGAGATCATCATGCTGACCCACAATGCCGGGCTGCACGAGGTCAATCTCGGCTGGCACCCGAAGGCCGAGGCTCTACTCTGGCGGCCGGACATCCAGGAGACCAAGCGCTCGGAGGGCGGCGGCGACAACCTGCGCTACCGCACCGGCTGGAAGGGGAAATGGCTCGCCCGGTTCAAGGCCCTGCTCGCCGAGCGGATGCCCTATTGCCGCGTGCGCTACGCGTTCTAGAGCATCGTCCCGGATATCGAATCCGGGACGATGCTCCAGGATTTTGTCTTGCATCATCTTTTTCCGAAGGCCGGTGGCCACCGTTCGAGATGATGCTCTCAGGAGGAGACGAATGCCGGATCACGAGAGCTACCTGCGCGAGGCGACCGAACTCGCGCTCGCCAACGTCGCCGAGGGCGGCAGACCCTACGGCGCGGTGATCGTGCGGGACGGGGAGGTCGTCGCGCGGGCGGCCAACCGCATCCACCGCACCAACGATCCCAGCGACCATGCCGAGATGGTGGCCCTGCGGGAGGCGAGCCGGCGGCTCGGCCGGCCCAAGCTCGACGACTGCATCGTCTACGCCAGCGGGCGGCCCTGCCCGATGTGCCACGCGGCGATGCGGCTCGCCGGTGTCAAACAGGGCTACTTCGCCTTCACCGCAGAGGAGGCCGAAGCGGAGGGGCTGCTCAGCGCCGGGATCTACGCCGAGCTGTGTCGGCCGCTCGCGGAGCAGCCGATGCAGGTCCGCCACCACCCGCTGGCCGGTGGGCCGAGCCCCTACCGCGCCTGGGCGGAGCGGAAGGGGGGCTGACGCCCGCCCTCAATGCGTCCAGGGCGCGGTGCGGTTGAACTTGAAATTGTCGGAGTAGGACAGGCCCTTGCGCGCGATCGGCGGCGGCGTCTCCTCGACCCGGTAGGCGATGCCCGCCGACTTGGCGTAGGCCACCGCCTCCTCCACGGTGTCGAATTCGAGCCGGACCTGCTGCAGCATGTCCGAGGATCCGGTCCAGCCCATCAGCGGGTCGGTCTCGCGGGGCTCGGTCTGGTCGAATTCCAGCACCCACTGCTTGGTGCGGGCGAGCCCGGACTGCGTGGGATCCTTGGCGGGACGGTAGATGCGGGCGCTCGGCATCGGACGGCTGACGTCTCCGGGGAAGGTATGGTCGGGGCGATAGGATTCGAACCTACGACCCTCTGCTCCCAAAGCAGATGCGCTACCAGACTGCGCTACACCCCGACGCTGCGACGGAGATACCGCCTCGGCTATCGGCCGGCAAGGCGCCGCTGGTCACACGAGGATGTCGAGGACGCGCTTCTCGGCCTCGATCGAGGATTTCAGCACCGCCGTGTTGATGGAAACCCCGAGCGACGCCGAGGCGAGGTCCGTCACGGCCGTGACCGGCTCGGCGGCGGATCGGGGCGAGGCGACCCGGGCAGCCGCGCCGTCGAAGCGCTGCATCGCGGCGCTCAGGCCCGCCGAACTCGTAGAGATTGCCGAGACCATCGACCGTCCTTCCTGCGTTCGGTGCAGCTCAGCACGGGAAAGGTAAAAGACATCCTCAGCGGATCGGCGCAACGCGATGCATCGGCCGCGGCTTGATCGAATCGCACGACGATCCCACTTCGCCGCAGGCCGGAAGCCCCGCCCCGCGGGCCCGGAGACAAGGCGTAGCCGATGATCGATCTGTACTACTGGCCGACCCCGAACGGTCACAAGGTGACGATGTTCCTGGAGGAGGCCGGCCTCCCCTACACCATCCACCCGGTGGATATCGGCAAGGGGGCGCAGTTCGAGCCGTCCTTCCTGGCGATCGCGCCGAACAATCGCATGCCCGCCATCATCGATCGGGCCCCGTCCGACGGGGCCGAGCCGGTCTCGCTGTTCGAATCGGGCGCGATCCTGCTCTACCTCGCGGAGAAGACGGGGCGCTTCCTCCCCGCCGACCTGCGCGGCCGGGCCGAGACCCTGCAATGGCTGTTCTGGCAGATGGGCGGCCTCGGGCCGATGCTCGGCCAGAACCACCACTTCTCGCAATACGCGCCCGAAAAGATCCCCTACGCCATCGACCGCTACGTGAAGGAGACGAACCGTCTCTACGGCGTGCTGGACCGGCGGCTCGCCGACTGCGCCTTCGTCGCGGGCGCCGACTACACCATCGCCGACATGGCCGCCTATCCCTGGATCGTGCCGTGGGAGAAGCAGGGCCAGCGGCTCGACGACCACCCGAACCTCAAGCGCTGGTTCGAGGCGATCGCCGCGCGCCCCGCCACCAAGGCGGCCTATGCGCGCGCGGCCGAGGTCAACCCGAACCACGGACAGCCGATGAGCGAGGACGCCAAACGGGTGATGTTCGGCCAGACCGCGGCGAATACGAACCGCTAGACGTCCGATCCCGGGGCGCGGCCGGTCGCTTCGGCGGCGGCCTCGCTCCGTGTCGCGGTCACGCCGGAACGAAGGACGGCGCAGGGCCCGGAAATCCGGACGGAAAGATTCTCGATCTCACCGCGCCGCTGAGCAGAGCCGCCAGGACCGTCGTCATCGGCCCGTCGAAAAGATCGTGATCCGGCCCGCGCGACTCGTAGACGAGAACCGGCCAGCGATCGGGCGACGGCGACGTCTTCCAGTAGAACGTGTCGCCGTTGTCGGTGATCGCGAAGGGCAGGATGCCGCCGGCCACCGGGAAGCGGTCGAACCGATAGTGGCCGGGATGCTCGTCCTTCAGGAGCGACATCCCCTCGGGATCGTGCAGGGCGTGATCGATCAGGTCGATGTGGCGGTTCGCCGTGAACGGATTGAGCACGACGAGGAAGTCGGCGATCCGGCCCGTGCCGTAGGTCTCGATGAAGCGCTTGTAGTCCGTCGGCAGCGCCGTCGAGAGCCGGCGCTCGACCTCCGGCCACGGGGCGCCGCCGGTCTCCCGCGGATGGGACGGCGGCGCGAGGACGGCCAGCAGCTCGCTCAGGGCCATCGTGAGACCGTCCTGATGGCGCGGCTCAGCGCCCGCTGCGCCGGGCGGCCACCGTGGCGAGCCCGGCCAAGTCAATGTCGCCGTCGCCGTGGGCGATGGCGTCGAGGAGATTGTCGCGCAGCACGCTGGCGAACGGCATCGGCACGTTGGCCGCTTCCCCCGCGGCCAGCGCGAGGCGGACGTCCTTGAGGCCGAGCCGGACGGTGAAGCCCGGCGGCTCGTAACGGCCCTCCATGATCATCGCGCCGTAATTCTTGTAGACCGGCGCGGCGAACAGGGTGCCGGTGAGCATCTCCAGCACCTCGGCCCCGGCGACGCCGTGACCCTCGGCGAAGGCCGCGGCCTCGCCCATCGCCTCGATGGCCGCGACCAGCATGAAGTTGCCCGCGAGCTTGACGGCGTTGGCCTTCTCCGGCTCCGTGCCGAAGTGCCATGTCTTGGTGCCCATGGCGTCGAACAGCGGCTGGACCCGCGTGATCGCCGCATCGTCTCCGGCGGCGATGATATTGAGCGCACCCTTATCCGCCGCGTCCGGCCGGCCGAAGACCGGGGCGGAGATGTAAGCGACCCCGGCCCGTTCGTGGACCGCCGCCAGCTCCTTGGCGAGCGCCACCGAGATCGTGGACATGCCGACATGGACGCCCGGCCGCCGGCCGGAATCGAGCAGCCCGCCCTCGATCGTCACGGCGCGCAGGGCCGCGTCGTCGGCGAGCATGGTGATCGCGGCATCCCCGGAAAAGGCCTCGGCGGCGCTTTCGACGGGCTCGGCGCCCTCGACCGACCTCGCCGCCTCCGGCGAGCGGTTCCACACCCGCACCCGGTGCCCCGCCGCGACGAGCCGCGCCGCCATGGCCCGGCCCATGCGTCCGAGCCCGATGAAACCGACATCCATGGATCGTCTCCCGATTGCCGCCTCGTCCCCCGTCTCGGGGGAGCGCCCTGGGCCTCGATGCGTGCGTCAGTGCGTGTTGAGGAATTCCAGCGTCAGCGTGTTGAACATCTCGGTCGCCTCCATGTGGACGAGGTGGCCGACATTGTTGATGACTTCCGCCTTGCCGTTCGGCATCCGGCCGGCGAGCGCGCGGGCATGCCCGGTGTTGTCGCCCATGCCGGAGCGCATCTCCGCCGGGGCGAAGCCCTTGCCGGGGGCGTTGTGGTCGTTGGCGCCCATGATGAACAGGGTCGGCGCCTTCACCAGCGGGATCTCGTGGACGACCGGCTGGCCCCAGATCATCTGGTAGGAGTTCACGAAGGACTTGAGCCAGCGCGGATACTCGCCCGAGCCCTTCACCCGCTCGCGGATCGAGACGAACGGCTCGATCGCCGCGGCCGGGATCGAGAGCGCGTAGCTCGTCATCAGCTGCTTGCGGTAGGCGTCGGCGCTGAGATCGCCCTCGCGGGCGAGAAGCGTCTCGTCGGAGACCGGCGGGACGGTGAAGCGGTAATCCTCCAGCCCGATCGGGGCCTCCAGCACGAGGCTGTTGACCCGCTGCGGGTAGCTTCGGGCAAGCCGCACCGCGAGCATCCCGCCCATGGAATGGGCCACGATGTCGAAGCGCGGGACCTTGAGGCTGTCGGCGAGCGCGATCGTGTCGGCGGCCATCCGGTCGAAGGTGAAGGCGCCGACCGGCTTCGACGACTTGCCGAAGCCGAGCTGGTCGGGGACGATCACCCGGAAGCCCGCGTTCGTGAGGGCGCGGATCACCGGCTCCCAGTAGCTCGAAGGGAAGTTGCGCCCGTGCAGCAGCAGCACCGTGCGTCCGTTGGCGTTGTCGGCGGGCGGCACATCCATGTAGGCGAGGCGCTGGGCTTCGCCGTCGCGCGTCAGGGGCAGGAACCGGACCGGAAAGGGATAGGCGAAGCCTTCGAGGCCGATGCCGAGGGGCGTCTGCTCCTGGGCAAGGGCGGCGGCCGGTGTCAGGGCCAGGAGCGGCGCGAGGCAGAGTGCGAGGCAGGGCGCAAGGATCGAGTGGGCACGCATGGACACTTCGCTCTCCGGTGGCCGGCTTTCAGAAACGGACGAGACAGTCGCAGAACGGTGCGCGGTCGGCTCGGGCTCTGCCCCGACGACGGGCCCGTGCCGAAGCGCGGGCATCGTCCGGTGAGGGACAGATAGGGCGGATCGGCGGCCTGCAAGCTCCGGATGGTGGACGGTGACGGCACGGAAAACGGGAGAGGCGGGCGGCGACGGGTTGCCGCCGCGGGAGCGGCTCCTGGCACTCTCCGCCATGTCGCTCGCCATCGCCATGGCGGTGCTCGACGGAGCGATCGTCAACGTCGCCCTGCCGGTGATCGCCCGCGACCTCGACGTGCCGGCCTCGGACGCGATCTTCGTCGTCAGCGCCTACCAGATCGCGGTCACCGCGACCCTGCTGCCGCTGGCGACGCTCGGCGAGATCTGGGGCTACCGCCGGGTCTATCTCGCCGGGCTCGCCGTCTTCACCGCGGCCTCGCTCGCCTGCGCGGTGGCTCCGAACCTTGCGGGCCTCACCGCCGCGCGGGTCGCCCAGGGGCTCGGCGCGGCCGGGATCATGAGCGTCAACATCGCGCTCGTGCGCTTCATCTATCCGCACCGGCTGATCGGGCGCGGGGTCGGCAATGTGGCGCTCGTCGTGGCGATGGCCTCCGCCGCCGGGCCGACGGTCGCCGCGGCGATCCTCTCGGTCGCGGCCTGGCCCTGGCTGTTCCTCGTCAACCTGCCGGTCGGGATCGTGGCCCTGGCGGTCGGCCTCCGCACGCTGCCGCACACGCCCCGCTCCGCCCGCCGCTTCGACCTGCGCAGCGCGGGTCTCAACGCCCTCACCATCGGCCTGCTGATCGTCGGGCTCGACGGCCTCGCCGATCCGGAGGGCCGCCGGCTCGCCGCGGCGGCGATCGTCGCCTCGATCGCGATCGGCCTCGTCTTCGTGCGCAGCCAGATCCGGCTCGCGACGCCGCTCCTGCCCCTCGACCTGCTGCGGATCCCGGCCTTCGCCCTGTCGATGGTGGCCTCGGTCTGCTCCTTCGCGGCGCAGATGATCGCCTACATCGCCCTGCCCTTCTACTTCCACGACGGGCTCGGCTTCTCGGAGACCCGCACCGGCTTCCTGATGACCCCCTGGCCCCTCGCCATCGCGGCGATGTCGCCCTTCGCCGGGCGGCTCGCCGACCGCGTGCCGCCGGGGCTGCTCGGCAGCCTCGGCCTCGTCCTCCTGGCGGCGGGGATGGCGGCCCTCGCCCTTCTGCCGGAGGCGCCCACGACCCTCGATGTGGTCTGGCGGCTGACGCTCTCGGGCGTCGGCTTCGGGCTGTTCCAGTCGCCCAACAACAAGGTGATCATCACCAGCGCCCCGCGGGAACGCAGCGGCGGCGCCAGCGGCATGCAGGCGAGCGCGCGGCTCGTCGGTCAGTCGCTGGGCGCGGCACTGGTTGCCGTGCTGTTCGGCCTGATCCCCGGCGGCCCGGTGGGCGCCTTCGCCGTCACGCTCTGGTGCGCCGTCGCCCTGGCGCTGACCGGCGCCCTGGCGAGCGGCCTGCGGCGGACGGGACCCTGACCCCGAATCCGCGGCCAGCACCAAGCCGCCTGTCACGCGTTGTGGCTTCGACAGGACGGATCGCCATGAGCGGAGGCGGAGAATGGACATCGATCTGAAAGGGCGCAGCGCCCTGGTCACCGGCTCGACCGGCGGCATCGGCTACGCGATCGCCCGCGAACTCGGCCGGCTCGGCGCCTACGTCGCCGTCAACGGCCGCACCGCCGAGCGGGTGGACGCGGCCATCGAACGCCTGCGCGGCGAGGTGCCGGAGGGAGAGTTCATCGCCGGCATCGGCGACGTCGGCACCGAGGAGGGCGCGGCCGAACTCGTCGCCGCCCTGCCGCGGGTCGACATCCTCGTCAACAATGCCGGCATCTTCGAGCCGAAGCCGTTCTTCGAGATCGCGGATGCCGAGTGGCGCCGCTTCTTCGAGGTGAACGTGATGAGCGGCATCCGCCTCGCCCGCGCCTACGGACCCGCGATGGTCGAGCGCGGCTGGGGGCGGATCGTGTTCATCGCCAGCGAGTCGGGCGTCAACATCCCGCCGGAGATGGTCCATTACGGCATGACGAAGACGGCGCAGCTCGCCGTCTCCCGCGGTCTCGCCGAGACGGTGGGCGGCAGCGGCGTCACCGTCAACAGCGTCCTGCCCGGCCCGACCATGACCGAGGGCGTGGTGGATTTCCTGGAATCGATGGGCGCCGGCGAGGGTGACCTGGAGACAAAGGGCCGTGCCTTCATCGCCGAGAACCGGCCGACCTCGCTCCTGAAACGCCTCGCGCAGCCGGAGGAGGTGGCCAACATGGTGGCCTATCTCTGCACGCCCGCCGCGAGCGCCACCACGGGGGCGGCCCTGCGGGTCGATGGCGGCGTGCTGCGCGGCATCGCCTGAGGCTGACCGCTCCCGAGCCCGCCGGACGTACGGACCGGTCTGACCGGTTCCGTACTCCGAGGGACGGCCCGCGAACGGCTTTCCGAGATCAGGACTTCAGGTGCGCCGCGAGATGCTTGTTCATCTCGAACATCGAGCACTTGTCCTTGCCGAAGATCTTCTTGAGCTTGTCGTCGGCGACGATCTCGCGCTTGTTCTCCGGATTCTGGAGGTTGTGCTTCTTGATGTGCTCCCACACCTTGCTGACGACCTCGCCGCGCGGCAGGGGCTTGTCGCCGACGATGGCGGCGAGTTCGGGAGACGGCTTCAGGGGCTGCTGAAGCGCGTTGGGCTTGGTGCCGGAGGCGGCCTTGGTGGCGGTCTCCTTCTTCGGGGCACTCTTGGGCGCAGCCGCCTTCTTCTCCGTCGTCTTGGTAGCCATGGTTTCCCTCCGTCCTGCGGACCGGCAGATTCGTGTCCCGGGCCCGAGGGCATCACCAAGGGGCATCGGGCCACTGAGGAGCAACAACTAAGCGGTGCCGCGCCCGTTCCAAGTGGAGAACGGCACCGCTGCGCCGTCCATCCACAGATCAGCGGGCCTTTCCGCAGCCCAATCCGCCCCAGAAGGGGTTTTTCGCACCGATCGGGCCGGATGCGGGCGCTCACGCCCGCCGTTCACACCGCGGTGCCGCCCCGTGACGGGAACCGCGCCTGCCGCATCGCATTCAAGAAGATCTCTTCGATCGCAGGCCCGTCGGGGCCCGATCAAGGACATGCGGGAGACTTGGATGCCGACGGATCTGCCCGAGGAGCGGGCCTATCGAAAGCCGGGAACGCTCGAACTGGACCCCGCTTCCGGCGAGGGCGTGGCGACCGACGAGACCCCTCGGCTGATCGCCTCCGACAAGGTCGAGGGCACGCCGGTCTATGACGGGACCGGCCGTCACCTCGGCAGCGTCTACAACTTCATGGTCGACAAGGTATCGGGACAGGTCGCCTACGCCGTCCTGTCGTTCGGCGGCTTCCTCGGCTTCGGCGAGACCTACCATCCGCTGCCCTGGAACGCCCTGACCTACTCGGTCGAACTCGGCGGCTACGTGGTCGATATCGACCCCGCCGACCTCGAAGGCGCGCCGACGCACGGGCCCGGCGAGGACCCGTTCTCCGATCCGGGCTACGGCGGGCGCCTCGACGACCACTGGGGCGGGCGGAAGGTGCCGACGGCCTGAGCCGCCGACGCCGCGCTTCGCGAGCCTCCTGATGCGAGAGGCGCGGGGCTTAGAACTTGCCGCCGAGGCCGACGCTGCCGCCCGAACCCATCTGGGGGGCGAGGCCGCCGGAACTGGTCCGCGTCGTCGGCTCGCCGTCGATCTCCTCACGGCGGATCCGGCGCGGGCCTTCGTCGGCGGTGCGGGTCTGGCCGCGGATGTTCTTTGGCAGTTCCAGGGCGCGGGTCGGCGCGGCCGCGAGGGGACGGCCGTCCTCGTCGGTCTGGGCGCTGCGCAAGGGGCGGCCGGGCAGCGTGCCGCGGGCGGAAGGCGGCGGGCCGACATCGGATTCCGGCATCACGCCGCCGCCGCCGCCCAGGGCTTGGCAGCCACCGAGGCTCGCCGCAAGGAGCGCCGCGGCGCAGAGTCTCGACGGGTGAAACATGAATGTCTTGTCCTCGTACCCGCCGTCCCCGGCCAATCCGGACTCCGACGGAGGCCCGGACGGGAGAACGGCCAGGAGGCGGCAACGTTAAGATCTCCTGCATCCGTCTAAGGCAGGGTTTTGGCGAAAACCAGACGGGGCGTGCCCGTGTCCACCCCGTTGCGGCGGGCCGGAGGCGGCCTCGCGGCGCGACGGCGCCCCCGCCGCGAGCCGTCCGTCCCCGCCGGGATCGAGGCGGCCGGATCGACTTTTCGCACCCATCCACAACTTCGCCGTGGTTGCCGGGCATGGACGATGCGTCCGCCCGCCCCATACCGTCCGTTCAGCGGCCGGCCCGTCGCGGCCGGCACGCGGACTTTTTCAGACTGTCGAGAGGTACAGGGGTGCGCAGACTGATCCGGCCGATCGTGACACCGGCGATCGTCCTCCTCGCCACGGCGGCCATGGCCGCGGACGGCTCGTCGGGGACCCCCGGCGAGACCACATCGCCTCCCGCGGCCGCTTCGCCCCCCGCCGCAGCGCCCGCGACGGCACCCGTGACGGCGCCCGCCGCGCCGGCGGCACCCGCCAACGGCGCCGCGTCGCCGTCCCAGGGCGGCGGCACCCCGGCCGTGGTGCTCGATACCCAGGACTACGAGAGCCTGCTCGGCAAGAGCGTGCGCGCCATGAACGGCGACGACCTCGGCCGGATCATCGACGTCATCGTCGACCGCGAAGGCCGTCCCCGCGCCGCCGTGATCGATTTCGGCGGCTTTCTCGGCGTCGGCTCGCGCAAGATCGCGGTGGATTGGCGCGTCCTGAAGTTCAGCACCGAGGGCAAGGTCGGCCGCCTCACGCTGCAGCTCAACCGCAACCAAGTGCGGGTCTCGCCGGAGTACAAGTCCGGCGAGCCCATCGTCGTCCTCGGCGCCACCAGTCCCGGCGCCCCGGTCCAGCCGACGGAAGGCGACGCCTCCGCCACCGCCGAGAAGGCCGCCGCCCCGTCCGACAAGGCCCCTGACCGGCCGCAGGAGAAGTCGCCGGACAAATGACGGCAATCCCGGTGACGGAACGGCGCGCGCATCCGGCGCGCGAGCGCGACACGCATCGCACCGACCTCCGCGAGCGGGGCGGGGCCCGTCCGCTGCGCCGGTCGGGCCGGCCGAGCGAGCCGGCGTCGGGCCCGGCTGGGCCGACCGGGCCGTCGCGCCGCGCGACCTACGGTCTCGACGCGTTCACGTTCTTCATCGCCAACCTGCAGACCGGGTTCGGGCCGTTCCTGGCCGTCTACTTCACCCAGCAGAAGTGGACGCAGTCCGATATCGGCCTCGCCCTGACGGTCGGCAGCCTCGTGAGCCTTCTCGGGCAGATGCCCGGCGGCGCCTTCGTCGACGCCTCCCGCTCGAAGCGCTTCGCCGCCGGGTTCTCGGCCTTCTGGGTCGGGGCGAGCGCGGTGATGCTCGCCGCGCTCCCCACCTATCTCGTCGTCATGCTCGCCATGGCGATCCACTCGGCGGCGAGCTGCGTGCTGACGCCGGCGATCGCCGCGATCTCCATCGGCCTCGTCGGCCATGCCCGGGCCGGCGAGCGGCTGGGGCGCAACGCGAGCTTCTCCGCGATCGGCAACGCGCTCGGTGCCGCCGGCATGGGCGCGATCGGCTACTACCTGTCGAACAACGCGGTGTTCTACCTCGCCGGGCTCCTCGTGATCCCGGCCCTGCTCTCACTCTCCTTCATCCCGTCCGGGCGCGCCGCGGAGGCCGCCAAGGCCCGGGCGGCGGCCCACGAGCCGGAACCGCGGGAGGCCGGCGGCGTCGCGGTACTCCTGAAGAACCGGGCGCTGCTGTGCTTCGCCGCCTGCATGGTGCTGTTCTTCCTGGCCAACGCCGCGATGCTGCCGCTGGTCGGCAGCGTCATGACGCTGCGCGCCAGCGAGACCGCCACGGCGCTGGTGGCCGCCTGCATCATGGTCCCGCAGGCGGTGCTCGCCCTCACCGCCCCCTTCGTCGGGCGCCTCGCCCAGAGTTGGGGACGCAAGCCGCTGCTCGTGATCGGCTTCGCGGCGCTCCCCGTCCGCGGCCTGCTCTTCGCCTTCGTGAACGATCCCTACTGGATGGTGGCGATCCAGGTCTTCGACGGGATCTCGGCCTCCGTCCTCGGCGTCATGGTTCCGCTGATCGTCTCCGACGTCACCCGCGGCACCGGCCGGTTCAACACCGCGCTCGGCGCGGTCGGCACCGGCATGGGCATCGGCGCGGCCCTCTCGACGGCTTTGGCCGGCTTCATGGCCGACGAGCTCGGCAGCCAGACGGCGTTCCTGGGACTCGCCGTCGTCGGCGCCGTCGGCTTGGCCCTCGTCCTGCTGATCATGCCCGAGACGCGGCGCAGGGACGGGGACGAGGCACGCGAGCCGTCTTGACCTGCGCGAGCCGACGCGGTTGGAATCGTTTCGCGTCGCACATCCGCTCAAGCCAGGTTCATCTTCGCTCCGCTATCCGGCGGAAAGCTGCGCGCGCTTGAAACATAAGGCGACGCTTCGCGTTGCGGTTAAAGGGCCTTTCCTGCGCCCTCCAACCACAATCGGCGCCCAGCGGGTCTGATCGAATCGGGACTGACGATCGCGATGGAAGATCTCTGCCAATACGCCAACAGACCGGGGGCCTTCGTCGGGCGCTATCTCAAGCGCCGGATCGTCCCACACCTCGTGATCCTGTTCGCCGTGCTCGGTGCCGTGACCTTCTCGGTCTCGACCGATTACGCGCTGAAGGGGGTGGTCGACGCCCTCGGCAAGGGTCCGAGCGCCGGGCAGGTCTGGTCGGCGCTCGCCCTGCTGATCGCCTTCATCGCCGCCGACAACATGCTCTGGCGCGTGGCGGCCCTGGTCGGCGCCTTCACCTTCGTCGGCGTGACCGGCGACATCCGCCGCGACCTCTTCCGCCACATGACGGGCCACGCGCCCTCGTTCTTCGCCGACCGGCAGCCGGGCACGCTGGCCTCGCGCATCACCGCGACCTCGAACGCGATCTTCACCGTCGAGAACATGTTCACGTTCAACGTGATGCCGCCCTGCGTGGCGGCCACGCTGTCGATCATCTACATCGGCACCGTGAACATGACGATGGCGCTCGTGCTCGCCGGCATCTTCGCCGCGGTCGTGCTGCTGATGTTCAAGATGGCCTCGGCCGGCAAGCCGCTCCACCACGACTTCGCCGCCAAGGCCGCCAGCGTCGATGGCGAGATGGTCGACCTCGTCGGCAACATGCCGCTGGTGCGCGCCTTCTCCGCCTTCAACCGCGAATTCGTGCGCTTCGACGGCACCATCGGCACCGAGATGCGGGCGCGCCGCTCCTCGCTCCTCTACCTCGAGAAGCTGCGCATCACCCACGCCATCCTCACCGTGCTCTCGATCCTCGGCCTGCTCTACTGGTCGATCAAGATGTGGGAGGCCGGTCAGGCGACCACCGGTCAGGTCGTGCTGGTCTGCACCCTCGGCATCCGCATCCTCGCCGCGACCCGCGACCTCGCCGTGGCGCTGGTGGACGCGACCCAGCACACCGCCCGCCTGTCGGAGGCGCTGCACACCCTGCTGCAGCCGCACGAACTCGTCGATCACCCGGAGGCGGAGACGCTCGTCGGCCAGACCGGCGCCGAGATGCATTTCGACCACGTGGCCTTCAGCTATCCCGACGGGCGCGCCGTCTTCTCGGATTTCGACCTGCTCATCCCCCCGGGGCAGACCGTGGGGCTGGTCGGCAAGTCGGGCGGCGGCAAGTCGACCCTGTTCTCGCTGATCCAGCGCTTCTACGAGGTGCAGGGCGGGCGCATCCTCATCAACGGGCAGGACATCACCCGCGTCACGCAGGAATCGTTGCGCGAGGCGATTACGGTGGTGCCGCAGGACGTCTCGATGTTCCACCGCTCCCTGCGGGAGAACATCCGCTACGGCCGGCCCGACGCGACCGACGAGGAGGTCTGGAAAGCCGCCGAGGCCGCCCACTGCACCGACTTCATCCAGGCCCTGCCGGAGGGCTTCGACACCATCGTCGGCGACCGCGGCGTGAAGCTCTCCGGCGGCCAGCGCCAGCGCATCGCCATCGCCCGGGCGATCCTGAAGGACTCGCCGATCCTGCTGCTCGACGAGGCGACCTCGGCGCTGGACGCCGAATCCGAGGAGGCGATCCGCGCCGCGCTCGCCAACCTGATGAAGGGCCGCACGGTGATCGCCATCGCCCACCGCCTCTCGACGCTGAAGGATTTCGACCGGATCGTCGTGCTGGAGGGCGGCAAGATCGTTCAGGACGGCTCGCCGGAGAAGCTCACGCATCTCGACGGCTTCTATCGCGAGCTGATGAAGAAGGAATCGATGTCGATGGCGCTCGCCGCCGCCTGACGCGGCGCGCCTGCCGGACCGGCGGGCGGGGTATGAAGATCGAGCGGCCGGGAGACAATTTCATCGTGAGGCCGGGCGGGTTCCCCACCGTCCGGCCTTTCGCATTCGACGGGACCGAGCGGGAGCCAGCCGTGGCCGAGCAGCAATTCGCCAGCGACAACTATGCCGGGATCTGCCCGGAGGCGCTCGACGCGATGCAGGCGGCCAATGCCGGCCACGCCCCCGCCTACGGTGCCGATACCTGGACGCAGGCCGCCGCCGACGGGTTCCGCCGTCTGTTCGAGACCGATTGCGAGGTCTTCTTCGTCTTCAACGGCACGGCGGCCAACTCTCTGGCGCTCGCCTCGCTCTGCCAGTCCTACCACAGCGTGATCTGCGCCGACTCGGCGCATATCGAGACGGACGAGTGCGGCGCGCCGGAATTCTTCTCCAACGGCTCGAAGCTGCTCACCGCCGCGACCGCGGACGGGAAGCTCACCCCGGAGGTCGTGCGGACGATCGCGGGCAAGCGCAGCGACATCCACTTCCCCAAGCCGCGGGCGGTGACGCTGACGCAAGCGACCGAGACCGGGCGCGTCTACACCCTCGACGAGGTCGCCGCGATCGCCGCCGTCTGCCGCGCCTCGGGCCTGCGCCTGCACATGGACGGAGCCCGCTTCGCCAACGCCTGCGCCTCCCTCGATGCGAGCCCGGCCGCGCTGACCTGGAAGGCCGGCGTCGACGTGCTCTGCTTCGGCGGCACCAAGAACGGGATGGCGGTCGGCGAGGCGGTGATCTTCTTCGACCGCCGGCTCGCGCTGGATTTTGACTATCGCTGCAAGCAGGCGGGGCAGCTCGCCTCGAAGATGCGCTTCCTCGCGGCCCCCTGGGTCGGCATGCTGGAGAGCGGCGCGTGGCTCGACAACGCCCGCCACGCCAACGACTGCGCCCGGCGCCTCGTGCGGGCGATCGCCGACGTGCCGGGCATCTCGCTCGCGGCCCCGGTGGAGGCCAACGGCGTCTTCCTGAACCTGCCGGTGCCGGTCCAGGAGGGGCTGCGCGCTCGCGGCTGGCAGTTCTACGGCTTCATCGGCGGGGCATCGCGCTTCATGTTCGCCTGGGATTCGGACCCGGCGCGGGTCGATGCGCTCGCGCGGGACATCCGCCTCTGCGCCCTGCCCGTGGCGGCGTGAGGGCGGCTCCGCGGGAAAGGCGCCTCAGACGAGATAGGTGATGGTGGCAGCCAGGGCCGTCGCGACGGTGGCGATGGCGAAGCTCGACGACGAGAGCAGCATCGCCGAACGGGAGACCACCGGCTCGGCCTCGTCGGCGTAGCCGAACGCTTGGCCCGCGGCCTGTTCCAGGCGCGTGAGGGAGATGTGACGCGCTTGGGCGGCGGCAGGGGTCATCGGCGTAGCTCCCTTACGGTCAAGCTGACCTTGGTGAGTTAACGTCCGGAAACCATCCTCTGTTCCCGGCGTCGGTCTGCGCCCCCCGCGGCGCGACGGTTCGCTGCCGCGTTTCGGCCACAGGATCGCCACCCGCTGGCGGGCTTCGTGAGGCACTCTTAACCATCCGCCCGCATCACTGTGATGACAGCGCTTCGGCCGCGCCGCAGCGGTCGGACTTCGAACAACCCCGGTCGCCGTGATACTGCGACCGGCGGAAGCGGACGGGAGGCTTTTTGTTTCCTGTTTGTTCCGCTACAACGAGGGTATGAAGAGCCATGCAGCCCGTCTCCGACCCGATTCGAGGAGCCGTCGCGTGAGCGATCCGGCACGCGACCTGTTCGGACCAGGAAGCAAGCCTCCCGCCGCGGAGGCCGAGCGCCGCCGCCGTCTCACCGCCGTGGCACCGCAGCCGGCGCCCGCGCCGGAGACGGCGGAAGCGGGTTACGACGCCTCGACGATCGAGGTGCTGGAGGGGCTGGAGCCGGTGCGGCGCCGGCCCGGCATGTATATCGGCGGCACCGACGAGCGGGCGCTGCACCACCTCTTCGCCGAGGTGATCGACAATTCCATGGACGAGGCGGTCGCGGGCCACGCGAGCTTCATCGAGGTGGAGTTGGAGGAGACGGGCGCCCTCGTCGTCACCGACAACGGCCGCGGCATCCCGGTCGATCCGCACCCGAAATTTCCGGGCAAGTCGGCGCTCGAGGTCATCATGACCACGCTGCACGCGGGCGGAAAGTTCGACTCGAAGGTCTACGAGACCTCGGGCGGCCTGCACGGCGTCGGCATCTCCGTCGTCAACGCGCTCTCGGACGTGCTGGAGGTCGAGGTCGCCCGCAACCAGACTCTCTACCGCCAGACCTTTTCCCGCGGCCACGCGCAGGGAAGCCTCGAGACGGTCGGCCGGGTGCAGAACCGGCGCGGCACGCGGGTGCGCTTCCACCCCGACGCGCAGATCTTCGGCTCGCTCAAGTTCGATCCGCGCCGCCTGTTCAAGATGGCCCGCTCCAAGGCCTACCTGTTCGGCGGCGTCGAGATCCGCTGGCGCTGCGCCCCGGCCCTGCTCGAAGGGCTGGAGGACGTGCCGGCGGAGGCCGTGCACCGCTTCCCCGGCGGCCTCTCCGACTACCTCGCCCGCGACATCGAGGGGAAGGAGCTCGTCCTCGACTCCCTCTTCTCGGGCAAAGTGACGAAGCCCGGCTCGCACGGCTCGCTCGAATGGGCCGTGGCCTGGACGGTGACCGACGACGGCGTCTCGCATTCCTACTGCAACACGATCCCGACGCCGGAGGGCGGCACCCACGAATCCGGACTTCGCGTCGCCCTGCTCCGGGGCCTGCGCGAGCACGCCGAGCGCGTGAACCAAGCCAAGCGCATGAACGCGGTGACCACCGACGACGTGATGGCGACCTGCGCCTCCATGCTCTCGGTCTTCATCCGCGAGCCGGAGTTCCAGGGCCAGACCAAGGACAAGCTCGCGACGGTGGAGGCATCCCGCATCGTCGAGACGGCGGTGCGCGACGCGTTCGACCACTGGCTCGCGGCCTCGCCCGCCCAGGCCAACAAGCTGCTCGACTGGGTGATCGACCGGGCGGAGGAGCGCCTGCGACGCCGCCAGGAGAAGGAGGTCGCCCGCAAGTCCGCCACGCGCAAGCTGCGCCTGCCGGGCAAGCTCGCCGACTGCTCGGCCGCCGGCACGGCGGGCTCGGAGATCTTCATCGTCGAGGGTGATTCCGCGGGCGGCTCCGCCAAGCAGGCCCGCGACCGCGCCACCCAGGCGGTGCTCCCCTTGCGGGGAAAGATCCTGAACGTGGCCTCGGCCAGCCGCGACAAGCTCGGCGCCAACCAGCTCATCTCGGACCTGACCCTGGCGCTCGGCTGCGGCACCGGCGCCAATTTCCGCGAGGGGGATCTCCGCTACGACAAGGTCATCATCATGACCGACGCGGACGTGGACGGCGCCCACATCGCCTCGCTGCTGATCACCTTCTTCTACCGGCAGATGCCGCGGCTGATCGACAAGGGCCATCTCTACCTCGCGATCCCGCCGCTCTACCGGATCAGCCAGGGCGCGAAGTCGGCCTATGCCCGCGACGACGCCGACAAGGAGCGGATCATCAAGACCGTGTTCAAGAACGGCAGGGTCGAGATCGGCCGCTTCAAGGGCCTCGGCGAGATGATGCCGGCGCAGCTGAAGGAGACGACGATGGACCCGCGCAAGCGCACGCTTCTGCGCGTCGCGGTCCTCGACGAGGCGCGGGAATCGACCGGCGACACGGTGGAACGCCTGATGGGCAACAAGCCCGAGGCGCGGTTCGCGTTCATTACGGAGCGGGCGGCGTTCGCGGACGGGTCGGAGCTGGATATCTAATCGCTGCGATCAGCGTCGCCGGTCCGAGCACGGACGGGCGGTGACCGGGTAGCGGGGTGCGTTGCGATCCTCGGAGAGGAACGTCGCGCCTTCGCCGATGGCTTGCGCGATCAGCAGATGATCGAACGGGTCGCGGTGATCCGCATGTCGCGGAAGTCCGACCAAGGTCGCAAGGTGCGACGGGGTGATCGGCAACAGCGCGAAGCCCTGCTGCTCGATCGTCTTCACGATGGCATCGATCTCGGCGTCGAGCTTCCCGATCCGAACCTTGACGACGATCTCCCAGAGCGTGACGGCGCTGACCAGCACGGTGTTGTGCGGATCCGCGATCAATGTCCGCGCCTGCTGTTCCAGCCGCGGGTCGTCACTCAGCCACCAGAGCAGGGCGTGCGTGTCGAGGAGGAGCCTCACTCCACCTCGCCTTCCATCGCCGCGAGCAGGTCGGGCGGGAGCAGATCGAAATCGGGTGCCATGCGGATCTGACCGCGCAGCGCTCCCGGTTGGCGTGCGGAGCGGATCGCGGCGGCGGGCGGTCGAAGCTCGGCGACGACTTCGTCGCGGGACATGATGAGGAACGAGCGTCCCTCACGGACCTCGCGCAGGAAGCCGGCCATGTTGCCGCGGAATTCGCGCATCCCGAGCCGCCGCGGTTCCGCTGCGTCACCCGGCTTCGATTCGCTCATCGCGCCACTCCCGGATCGTCGGTGTACGCGATATGCGTACACCGATCTCGTACCGGCATGCCAGACTTCCAGAACGCCTCTCGGCCAGGACCGGCACCGCGGGACCGCTCCGACGCCGTCCGGTCTCGCCGCCAAATCACACCGGCTCGGCCGCCCTCGCCTTCTCGGTGATCGCCACGATCCGCCCCTCGGCCAAGTGCAGCACCCGGTCGGCGGCGCCGAAGTAGCGGTCGTCGTGGCTGATGACGACGAGGGTCCGGCCGCCGCGGCGCAGCTCCGGCAGGAGTTCCTCGTAGAACCGGCGACGGAAGGTCGGGTCCTGCTCCGCCGCCCACTCGTCGAGCACGAGGACCGGACGTCCTTCGAGGGCGGCCTGCACCAGGGCGAGGCGCTTGCGCTGGCCGGTCGAGAGATCGGTGGTGGAGAAGCGGCCCTCGCCGACATCGACCTTGTGGGCGAGATCGAGCTTTTTCAGGAGGGGCCGGGCGGCCTCCGGGCCGGCGCCCGCGGCGGGGATCAGCTCATCGAACAGATGGTAGTCGAAAAAGATCGCCGAGAAGTGCTGGCGGTAGGCGTCGCGCGTCTGCGCCGTCACCGGCACGCCGTCGAGCAGGATCTCTCCCGCCTGCGGCGGATAGAGGCCGAGCAGCAGCTTGATCAGCGTCGTCTTGCCCGAGCCGTTCTCGCCGACGATGAACAGGATCTCGCCGGCCCGGATCGTCAGGTCGATCGGGCCGAGGGTGAAGGGCGCCTTGTCCTCCGCCGCCGGGAAGCCGTGGCTCACCCCGCGCAGGACGATCTCGCGGATGGCGCGGGCGGCCCGCGACGGTGGGGCCGAGAGGAGGCCGGCTTCCGCCTCCGCGCCCTCTTCCGAGAACTCGGCGATGCGCCGGTAGGCCACCTGGGCCTGCCCGATCATCGGCACGAAGTGGATGAGCTGCGCGATCGGCGTCTGGATGTAGAGCAGCACGAGGACGAAGCCGGAGAGCTCGGCGCCGCCGATGCCGGCCAGGATCTTGTAGGCGATGAGGCCGGCGAACAGCAGGAAGTTGGTCGATTGGCTCAGCATCGACAGCGATTGCTGGATGACGGCGATCCGCGTCATCAGCTGGCGCCCCTGCTCGATGCAGGCCTGGAGCGCGACGTCGCGCAGGTGAAGCCGGCGTTCGCGGCCGATGCGCAGCTCCTTGGCGGCCTCGGTCAGGGTGAGATAGTGCTTCTGGGTCGCCTCGCGGTTTTTCCGGATCTCCTCGAAGTACCGGAGCATCCTGCGGCGCAGCGCGTTCGCGCCGAGGCTCTCGACGAGCAGGACGGTGGCCGTCACCGCCGACAGGGCGGGTGACAGCACGATCATGTAGGCGCCGCAGCCGATGAGCGTCCCGCCCGCGACCACGACCGGCGAGAGGAACGCGATCGCCGTGAAGATGGTGTTCACGTCGCCCTGGAGGGAGGCGAGGAGCTTGTGCTTGCCGAGGCGCTCGATCCGCTCGATCGGCGCGGTCAGGATCTTGTCGGTCAGGTCGCGGCTCAGCGCCGCCTGGATTCGCCCGCCCGCGTAGGCATTGCCGAGGCTGGCGGCGAAGGTGCCGACGACGCTCAGGGCCGCGAACCCGGCAAAGGCCAGCAGCACGCCGTCGGCGAGGACGCCCTCGCCGTAGAAGGCCAGGTTGATCTTGGCCAGCGCCGCCGCGGTGGCGAGGCCGCCGGCCGAGCCGAGTGCCGTCGCGACGGCCACCAGCGGCCAGACCGGCCGCAGCAGCCGGATCGCGTCCTGCGCGAAATGACGAAGGATGACGCCGTCCTGCCCCATCTTGCCGATGTCTCCGAGCAAGGTCGCCGCTGGCTGCCGCGACCGGGGCATCTGCATTAACGACAGGTTTCGCGCAGGTGAAATGCCGATCCGGCGCAGCACACCCCGCGCGCGCATGCGTTTTACAAAATCGCGCTTCGACGATAGTTGAACGGCCGGCGCGGCACGCCGATTCGGTCCGCCCCCGGCGCCGGATCGATCGGCGACGGATTACGGCTTCGTCCCCACGCTCACCACCGGCGTCGCCTCCCGATCCCCCACGATCATGATGAGCATGTTCTGCGCCATGCTCGCGCGGCCCTGGTCGTCGAAGACGATGCCGGAATGGCCGTCCTCCGGCTGCTCCAGGCGGCGGATCGTGTCGCGCACGATCGCGACCGCCCCCTCCACGATCTGGCGGCGGGCCGCGATGATGGCGCCGGCCTGCTGGCGCTTGAGCATCGCGCCGGCGATCTCCGGCGCGTAGGCGAGATGGGTGATCCGCACATCCTCGACCACGACCCCGGCCACCGCGACGCGCTGGCCCAGCTCCGTGATCAGGTCGGCGTGGATGGCGTCGCGATCGGCCCGCAGCGAGGCGACGCGGGTGGCCTTCTCCGCGAGCCGGCGCTTGGCGTCGCCCGCCTCGTCGCCGACATTCTCCGCCTCCTCGTGGTCGTAGGGCCGGGTCGAGGCGATGTTGCGCAGGGCCGCTTCCGCCTGGAGCGAGACGAATTCGTGGTAGCTGCCGACGTCGAAGGTGGCGCGCGCCGCGTCCTGGACCCGCCAGATCGCGGCCGCGGCGATGGTGATCGGATTGCCCATCAGGTCGTTGACCGTGATGATCTTGGTCTCCTGCGCTTCCGTCGCAAGCGAGATCCTGGCCACCGCGGTCAACGGGTTGCGCCACCAGAAGCCGTCGCGGGCGATGGTGCCGTGATAGCGCCCGAACAGGGTCAGCACCGCCGCCTGCCGGGGCTTGAGCGTGATGAGCCCGGCGAGCAGCACGATCCCGGCGACGAAGGCCACCGCCGAGACCAGGAGGAAGACCGGTCCGACGCTGCCGCGGCCGAGCACCAGCACGCCGCCGCCGAGGAAGGTCAGGGCCGCCAGGGCGAGGCAGGGGATGGCGAGGCCGAGCGCCAGCCAGCCGTTCAGGGCGCGATAGGGCACGTCCTGCGTCACGCTCGCTCCGGCCATGCCCGCTCCTCTCGCCGCTTCGGTCGGCCCGGACCTTAAGGACGAGGCGCGTGCAATCCTAGGGCGGCTCCGCCATCCTGCGGATCGGCGATGCCGGCATGTGCGAGCGCGCCCTATCGGCGGAAGCCGAGCTTCGAAGCGGCCGGAGGAGACCCGTGAGCGAACCCCGAAGACACCTCCATCTCGGCGCGTTCATGCGCCCCATCGGCATCCACACGGCGTGGTGGCGCTATCCCGGCGGCTTTCCGGACGCGAACTTCAACCTCGACCACCTCGTGCGCTTCGCCCGAACCCTGGAGGCGGCCAAGTTCGACGCCTTCTTCATGGCCGACCACCTGGCGGTGATGAACATGCCGATGGAGGCGCTGAAGCGCTCGGCCACCGTCACCTCGTTCGATCCGCTGACGCTGCTGCCGGCGCTGGCCATGGTGACGGAGCGGATCGGTCTGATCGCCACCGCCTCCACCACCTACAACGAGCCCTACCACGTCGCCCGCAAGTTCGCCTCGCTCGACCACATCTCGCGGGGCCGGGCCGGCTGGAACCTCGTCACCTCCGGCAATCCCGACGAGGCGCTGAACTTCGGCCGCGACGCGCATCTCGACCACGCCACCCGCTACGCCCGGGCCCGCGAGTTCTTCGAGGTCGTCACCGGCCTGTGGGATTCCTGGGCGGACGATGCGTTCCTGCGCGACGTCGAGCAGGGCCTCTTCTTCGATCCGGAGAAGCTCCACACCCTGAACCACCGGGGCGAATTCCTGAAGGTGAAGGGGCCGCTCAACGTCGCGCGCCCGATCCAGGGATGGCCGGTGATCGTGCAGGCCGGCGCCTCCGAGGCCGGGCGCCAGATCGCGGCCGAGACCGCCGAGATGGTGTTCGGTTCCGCCTCCTCGCTGGAGGCGGGCCAGAAGTTCTACGCCGACGTGAAGGGCCGGATGGCGGCGGCGGGCCGGCCCCGCGATGCCCTGAAGATCCTGCCCGGCGCCTTCGTCGTGGTCGGGGGCACCGAGGAGGAGGCCAGGGAGAAGAAGGCGCGGCTCGACGCGCTGGTGCCGGTCGAGAGCGGCCTCGCCAACCTCTCGGTCCGCCTCGGCACGGACGCCACCGGCTTCGACCTCGACGCGCCGCTCCCCGAGATCCCCGAGTCGAATGCCAGCAAGAGCGGACAGGCCCAGATCGTGGATTATGCCCGCCGCACGGGGGCGACGGTGCGAGAACTCGCCCGCCGCGTCGGCGGCTATGGCGGGCTCACCTTCGTCGGCACGCCGGAGCAGATCGCCGACCGGATGGCGGAATGGCTGGAAGGGGAGGCCTGCGACGGCTTCAACGTGATGTTCCCCTTCGTGCCGGAGGGGCTCGACGATGTCTGCGCCGGCGTGGTGCCGGAACTGCAGCGGCGCGGCCTGTTCCGCACGGAGTACGAGGGCACGACCTTGCGCGACCATCTCGGCCTCGCGCGGCCCGGCAACCGCTTCTTCGAGGAACGGTAGCCTCCCCGCCGAACCGGTGCGGTTCCGCGGGAAGGCCGCCGACCCGGTCAGCGACGGTTCGTCAGCCCGAACAGCGCGAAGCCGGCGAGCGCCGCGATGCCGAGGGTGAGCAGGCGGTTGCTGCCGAGCGTGTCGGCCGCGGCCCAGCCGGTGCTCTTGGCGTTCTCGATCATGGTGCGGCCCTTCAGGATCCGCGCGGCCCGCTGCCGGTTCGCCTCCTGGGTCGGCAGATGGACGATGAAGGTGTCGTCCTCGCGGTCGATATCGATGCTGTTGCGCGCAAACCCTGCCCGCACGAGGCGGTCCTTGGCGGCGCGGGCCGCCTCGAGGCTCGTGAATTCGGCTTCGACGCCGACGGTATCCTGGGCCATGTCTCCTCCTCGACGGACGCGGGAACGGACGTCTCGCGAAGCGCTCGCCGCACCACGGGCACCCGGGGAGGGTGACCGGCGGCGGACGCTTCGTGAGGCACGTCAAGCGGGAGGAGCAATCCGGACCTGCCGTTCACGGTTCCGCGAGAAGCGTCAGGCGGCGACGTCCGCCTCGCAGGCATCGACCCGCACGGCGCCGTCGGCGGTCAGCGAGCAGATCACCTCGGTGCCGTCATCGAGCGCGAAGGCATGGAACAGACGGCGCTCGAGTTCTTCGAGGCCTTCGCCGGGAAGTTCAGCGATTTCATCGCGCGCGCGCTCTTCGAGAACTGGAAGAACCCCGCTTCTCTCGGCGATTTCCTGCGCGGATTGGGTCAGAACGATATCGAAAGACATTGCCGCCTCCCTGTCAAAACGCCGGTCACGACCTTGTCACATCCGCGGGAACACAGGACCCTCTTGCGACTTTTTTGGGGCAGCGCCCTCCCGTCACCAAAATCCTTCGGTCGTTCAGAGGTTTGGCGCGCGCCGGTCCTCTCGCCTCGGGTCCGGCCGAAGGCGGTTCGCGCCGCCGTCATCGCCGGACCGGGCTGCTGTGACGCATCGGCTCAGCGCAGCCTTTCGCGCGGTTTGTCGGTTTCAGCCGGTGGGGCGCCCGATCTACGCTCCCCCGCCGGTCACAACGGGCCGCCGGAGCGCCGACACGTTCCGATCCAAGAACGATCATCTCCGGCAGGGAGGCCGGCCCCATGAATCCCATCCTCGTCGTCGCGCTCGTCTGCGCCTCCACCGTCCAGACGCCGGACTGCTCCCGCGAGACCGCCCTCGACGTCATCATCGGGCCGGCCCACACGCTTCAGGAATGCCTGATCCAGGGTCCGGTGCTCGCCGCGAGCGCCGGCCACGGCGGGGACGCCAACACCTACGTGAAGACCCGCTGCGAGCAGCGCAAGGAGCGCTAGCTTTGGTCTATGGCGTCGTCGTGTTGCGAGAGGGGGTGACCTTTCGGGACGATGCTTCGGGAGCCAGCCATGTCAGAGCCAGCGATGTCAGAGGGTGAGACGATCGATCCCGCCCGGGCCGTAGAAGTGCGGCTGCGGGCCCGCCTCGCCGTGGTCGAGCGCGCGGCGTGGTTCGGTTTCGTGCAGGCGATGCGGGACCGCCCCGAGGCGACGGAAGCCTACATCGAGGCCGAGCGGGCGCGCTGTCAGGAGGGTTTCGGCAGCGGCGCCTGGGCCAAGGATCTGTCCGCGGCCGAGCGGGCGCTCCTCGGGGCGGAGGTCGATGCCGGGCTGGCCCAGCTCGTGGAGGATGCCCGCGCCGAGATCGGCGACGGCGCCTGAACCGGAGCCCGGACGGGGCCCTCCCCCGCGCCATCCTTTCGCCTTGCGGTCATGGCGGGAAGAGTTCAGTGTCCCCCGCCAAACCGGAGCCGGCCGGAGCAAGCTCCGTCCGCCGGTCCCGCGAAGGAGCCGTGACTGGTGCCCATGTTCGGATACGCCACCCGCCGGAGCGCCACCGCGCTCGCCCTGCTGCTCGCTTCGACCTCTCTCGGCATCCTGCCGGCCGCGGCCATGCAGCCGCGGGAATCCTCGCCGATCTCGGAGTACGAGCCCGCGGAATCCCTCGAAGGCAACTTCCTCTCGGCCTACATCGCCGGCGCCTCGAAGGACACCGCCGCCGCCGCGAGCTTCTACCGCGAGGCGGTGAAGGGCGATCCCCGCAACGCCGAGCTCCTGGAGCGCGCCTTCGTCTCGCTGCTGGCCGACGGCGCCATGACCGACGCCTTCCGCGCCGCCGAGCGCCTCGCCACCCGCGAAAGCTCGAACGGCCTCGCCCAGCTCGCCCTCGGCGTGCGCCAGCTCAAGGCCGGCCAGTACGGCCCCGCCCGCCAGAGCTTCGGCCGCAGCGGCCGGGGTGCGGCCGCCGACCTTACCGGCACCCTGCTGACCGCCTGGGCCTATGCCGGCGCCGGCGACGGCAAGCGCGCCTACGAGACGCTCAACCGCCTGCGCGGCGAGCGCTACTTCAACGTCTTCCGCGACTACCATGCCGGGCTGATCGCCTCGGTCATCGGCGACCGGGCCGAGGCCGAGCGCAAGCTGAAGGCGGCCTACGACGCCGACCACAACACCCTGCGCATCGTCGACGGCTACGCCCGCTTCGAGGCCGGGATCGGCCGCACCGATCTCGCCATCGACGCCTACAGCGAGTTCGAAAAGGTGATGCCGCGCCATCCCCTCGTGGTGGATGCCCTCGACAAGCTCAAGGCCGGCAAGCCGCTGGCTCCGCTGATCTCGTCCGCCCAGGAGGGTGCGGCGGAGGTGCTCTACGGGCTCGGCTCCGCGGGCTCGACCCAGGGCGACGAGCTGCCGGCGGTGGTCTACCTGCGGCTCGCCCTCTACCTCGCCCCCGAGCACGCTGTGGCCCGGCTGACGCTCGCCGACACGCTCGACCGCATGAAGCAGACCGAGCGCTCGAACGAGGCCTACGCGCAGATCCCGGCCTCCTCGCCGCTCAAGCTCAACGCCGACATCCAGATCGGCCTCAATCTCGAGCAGATGGGCCGGGGCGACGAGGCGCTGCAGCACCTCGACACCGTGCTCAAGGCGCATCCCGACAACATCGACGTCATCTCGGCGCTCGGCAACGTGCAGCGCTCGCGCAAGAAGTTCACCGAGGCGACCGAGACCTATACCCGCGCGATCAACCTGATCCAGCCAGGCAAGGAAGCCAACAACTGGACTCTGTTCTACTTCCGCGGCACCGCGTACGAGCGGGCCAGCGAGTGGCAGAAGGCAGAGGCCGACCTCAAGAAGGCGCTCGCCCTCGTGCCGCCGACCCAGCCGAACGCCAAGGCGCAGGTGCTCAACTACCTCGCTTATTCCTGGGTCGACCGGAACATGAACATCGACGAGAGCTTCACCATGCTGAAGCAGGCCGTCGATCTCTCGCCCCGCGACGGCATGATCATCGACAGTCTCGGCTGGGCCTACTTTCGCCTCGGCCGCTGGGACGACGCGGTGCGCGAGCTGGAGAAGGCGGTCGAGCTGAAGCCGGGCGATCCCACCATCAACGACCACCTCGGCGACGCCTACTGGCGCACCGGCCGGCGGCTGGAGGGCAAGTTCCAGTGGCAGCACGCCAAGGATCTGAACCCCGAGCCCGACGATCTCGTGAAGATCAACGCCAAGCTCAAGGACGGCTTGCCCGAGCCGGACAAGCCGACGGCCACCGCCGAGAACCCGCCGACGCAGGATCCGGCCCAAGCCGTGCCCGCCCCGGTGGCGGCGCCGCACAACCCGGAGAATCCGGAACTGCCGAAGGGCGCGCCGGCGCCGAACGAGCCGCCGGGCGCAGCGGACAAGAAGCCGGGGAAGTAAGCGAACGCGATAATCAGCGGCGGGGGGCGACGTTGCGCGCGATCCCGCCGCTCGCCTCGACATCGAAATGTCGACGTAGCTCGGCAATGAGCCTCTCGATTTCATCGAGCGCTGCCGCGACGCGGTCCGTCGGTGGTGAGATCGGGACGCGGCCGGTCGGCGTGCCGTAGCGATAGCTGGTGGAATAGGCTTCCAGAAAGCTGATCGACGACAGCGCGGCGTGATCGGGGTGCTGCGTCGGAATCCGTCGGATGATCGTATCGAGCTGGTGAGCGTCCTTGCGCTCGATATGGAGATCCTCGGATGTCGCGATGGCGGTGACGACGTGCTCGGCTGCCTGCGACGCGAGATAGGCGGCGTTGCGTGAAGCCGCCCCTATGAGCAGGCGGGCGTCGGACGCGCAGCCCTGCGCCAGTTCCAGGCAGGTCGCGATCTTACGCTCCTTGGACATCGATCCTGCGCCCTTCTCGTGCCAGGGCGTAGCCGAGCGTGTTCGGGCAATTCCAGCTCTCCGCCAACTCTCCTTCGCGGGCTGTCAGGATGGTCGCGGGAACGCCGGCCTCCTGCCGGATCGACCAGCCGACGATCGGATCGAGGGCGCTCTCGGCCACATCGTCGGGAAGAGCGACGATCAGATCCCAATCACTGTCCGAATGATGATCGCCGCGGGCACGGCTTCCGAAAAGCCAGACGGCGCGCGGCGAGAGGTGCCTCCGGATGGCGGCCAGAAGCCGGGCCAAGTCGCTGTCGATCGCCGTCGATGTGGAGTCCGTCGTCATCGCGGCCGAAGGTAGCTGCACCGGACGGTCCAGATAAAGGGGACTCGCTCTCGATCGATGGACGGCACCCGACGCTTCACCGCCTTGCCGGTTTCGAACCGGGCCCCTATGGCAGGGCGCGTTCCCTGACCCTCCGGCCGAGAGCTGTTGTTGTCCGTCCTCACCACCCGCGCTCCGGCCAAGATCAACCTGACCCTGCACGTCCTCGGCCGCCGGCCGGGGGACGGCTATCACGCGCTGGAAAGCCTCGTCGCCTTCGCGGAGGTCGCCGACACGCTGGAACTGGCGCCGGGTCCGGATCTCTCGCTCGCCGTCTCGGGGCCGACCGCCGGTCCGGCCGGGCCGCTCGACGACAACCTCGTCCTGCGCGCGGCCCGCCACCTCGCTGCGGGCGCGGACGGTCTGAGACTGGGGGCCTTCCACCTGCACAAGCGATTGCCCGTCGCGGCGGGGATCGGCGGCGGCTCGTCGGATGCCGCCGCCGCCCTTCGGCTGATCGCCGACCTGAACGGGCTCCCGCTCGACCATCCGGCGGTGATCGCGGCGGCGCGGGCCACCGGCGCCGACGTCCCGGTCTGCCTCGATCCGCGGGCGCGGATGATGCGCGGCGCGGGCGAGGAGATCGGGCCCGTCCTCGACCTCGCGCGCCTGCCGGCGGTGCTGGTCAATCCCGGCGTGCCGGTCGCGACGGCGCCAGTCTTCAAGGCCCTCGGCCTCGCGGTCGGCCAGCGGCTCGACGGGGCCGCGCATCCGGTGATCGGCAGCGGTCTCGACGCGGCGGCCGTCCTCGCCGCGATCGCCCCCGCGCGCAACGATCTCGAGGCCCCGGCCCTCACCGTCGCCCCCGTGATCGGCGAGGCGCTGGCGCTCCTGCGGGAGCAGGCGGGATGCCGGCTCGCGCGGATGTCGGGCTCGGGCGCGACCGTGTTCGCGATCTTCTCCGACAACGCGGCGGCCCAGGGCGCGGCCGGTGCGGTCCGCGCGGCGCAGCCGGGCTGGTGGGTCGAGCCGACGCGGCTTGCCTGATGCGGCCGCGGGACGGGCGCGTCAGTGCGCCCGGGCGATGCAGAAATCGACCACCTGCAGCAGGGCGACCTTCATCGGCCCGTTCGGAAAAGAGTCCAGAGCCGCGCGGGCCTGGTCGCCGTAGTGCCGGGCGCGCTCGATCGTGTCGTCGAGGGCGCGGTGGCGGTGCAGGATCGTCAGCGCCTGCTGTAGATCGCCCTCCGCCAGCTCTTCCCGCTCCAGGGTGCGGCGCCAGAAGGCGCGCTCCTCGTCCGATCCGCGGCGCAGCGCCAGCACGATCGGCAGCGTGATCTTGCCCTCGCGGAAGTCGTCGCCGACGTTCTTGCCCAAGGCTGCGCTGGTGCCGCCGTAATCGAGCACGTCGTCGATGAGCTGGAAGGCGATGCCGAGATTCATCCCGTAGGCGCGGCAGGCCGCCTGTTCCGCCTCCGATCGCCCGGCGAGCACGGGGCCGACCTCGCAGGCCGCCGCGAACAGCTCGGCGGTCTTGCCGCGGATCACGGCGAGGTACTCGTCCTCGCTCGTCTCGATGTTCTTGGCGGCGGTGAGCTGCATCACCTCGCCCTCGGCGATCACCGTGGCCGCCGCGGACAGGATGTCGAGGGCGCGGAGCGAACCCACTTCGACCATCATGCGGAAGGCTTGGCCGAGCAGGAAGTCGCCGACGAGGACGCTCGCCTCGTTGCCCCACTTGATCCGGGCGGCGACGCGGCCGCGGCGCATGTCGCTCTCGTCCACCACGTCGTCGTGGAGGAGGGTCGCGGTGTGCATGAACTCGACCGCGGCGGCGAGCTTCACGGCGCCATCCGCCTCGCGGTTCCCGGCGCCGTAGCCGCACAGGTCGGCGCAGGCGAGCGTCAGGATCGGGCGCAGGCGCTTGCCGCCGGAGGCGATCAGGTGGTTGGCGACCTCGGGGATCATCGCCACGTCGGAGCCCGTGCGCGACAGGATGGTCGCGTTCACCCGCTCCATCCCGGCCGCGACGAGGCGGACGAGATCGGTGAGGCTGGCCTCCGGATCGGAGCGGCCTTCATCGAGGGTAACGACGACGCCCAAGCGCGATGCCTCCGGAAACTCTCGACCGGCCCCCTGCCGGAACCCCTGCCCCGCGGCTGCCCCTGTCGCACGGGGCCGTCGGCACTGCAACACGCGGCCGTGCCGCATGGCTGCGCGCGGGCGTGGACAATGTTACGAGCCGGGATGCCGCCCGCCCGACCTGCGGGAGCGGCCGAAGGGTGATGATGCCGTGAAAGAACTGATCCGCAGCAACGACATCGTCCTGATCGGCTTCGCGCGCTCGCTTCTGGAGGAGGCGGGCATTCCGCTCTTCGTCGCCGACGAGCACATGAGCGCGCTCGAAGGATCGATCGGCATGTTCGGCCGGCGCCTGCTCGTGCCGGACGACCACGCGCGGCAGGCCCGCCGCATCCTCACCGATGCCGGCCTGTCCGCCGAACTGCGTGATGAGCACTGAGCCGGATGCCTTCCTCGGCGGAAGCCTGAGGCTGCGCCAGCCGCCCCGCGGCGCCCACCGCGCCGGCACCGACGCGGTGCTGCTCGCCCGCCTTCTCGTCCCCGAGCCGGGCTCCATGCTCTACGATCTCGGCGCGGCGGCCGGCGCGGTGGGGCTCGCGGCGACGCGGTTGTCGGAGGTGGACCGGGTGGTGCTGGTCGAGCGCGACCCCGACCTCGTCGCCCTCGCCCGGGAGAATGCTTCGGCGAACGGGCTCGACGACCGCGTCGCGGTGATCGAGGCGGATATCCTGGCGCCGGGGGCGCAGCGCCGGGACGCGGGCCTGGTGCCGGACAGCGCCGACTTGGTGCTGACCAATCCGCCCTTCTTCGAGGAGGGGGCGCACCGCCCCTCCCCCGACCCCGGAAAGGCCGCGGCGCACACCTTCGCACCCGGCGGGCTCGACCTGTGGCTGCGAACCTGCGCCGACTTGCTCCGCCCCGGTGGACGGCTCGGTCTGATCCACCGGGCCGATGCCCTGCCCGCTTGCCTCGATGCCCTGCGCGGGCGCTTCGGCGACTGCGCCGTCCGCCCCGTCTACGGACGTGCCGGGCGGCCGGCGATCCGCGTGCTGATCGCCGCCGTGAAGGGTAGCCGCGCGCCGTTCCGCCTGCTGCCGCCCCTGGTGCTTCAGGAGGAGACCGGGCGCTTCACCCCGGAGGCTGAGGCGCTGCATCGGGGCACCCCGTGGCCGCCTCCATGAAAAAGGGGTGCCCGCTCGGGCACCCCTCGATCCGCGGAAGGCTCGGCGCCGCAGCTCAGTACCAGGGACGGTAGAACCGGGGCCGGTGGTAGTAGTGCGCGCGCCAGTAGGGCCGGCGGTAGAAGGGCCGCGGCCCCCAGTAGGCGTGCCGGTAGTAGGGGCGCGGGCGCCAGTGGACGCGGCGATAATGGTAGCGCGGCCCCCAATAGGCCCGGCGGTAGTAATGGCGCGGGCGCCAATACGCGTGACGATAATGGTAACGCGGACGCCAGTGGACGCGGCGATAGTGGCGTCGGCCGTACCAGTGAACGTGGTTGAGCAGGGGCGACTCCCCCGCTTGGGCGGTGGCTGGAGCCACCGGGATCGGGGCGGCGTTCGCGGTGGCCGCCAGGCCGGCGAGACCGCCGAGCATCCCGAATGCCAGGATGACCAAACGTAGGACACGCATCGGACAGGACTTCCTTCCGTTCCGTCCATCTCCTCTCGTGGGCCGCGCGGACGGTCCACGGCCCCGTCATGCGCGGGCGCAGATCCCGCTCACGGCTCAAGGCAACGCTTCACCGCTCGGCTCGGTTCGGTCGCGCGCGGCCTCGTGATCGAATCCGCGAGCGAGGCCGGCCGCGATGGATCGGCCGGCGACCTCCTGCTAACGGAGGTGCGCCCCTCCCCGCCGGGAGGCGGCGTCCCGTGCGACCTCGAAAAGAAGCCGCCATGCCGCTGAACGTCCCGACCTGGTTGCGTTTTCTCCTGCCCCGCCGCTTCCGCAAGACCCCCCCACGGGTCGCCGTGGTGCGCCTGAGCGGGGCGATCGGCGCCGTCTCGCCGATCCGGCCGGGCCTCTCCATCGGCACCGTCGCACCGAGCCTGGAGCGCGCCTTCACCATGCCGGGCCTCTCGGCGGTGGCGCTCGTCGTCAACTCCCCCGGCGGCTCGCCGGTGCAGTCGCACCTGATCTACCGGCGCATCCGGGCGCTGGCGGCGGAGAAGGATCTCAAGGTCTTCGCCTTTGTCGAGGATGCCGCGGCCTCGGGCGGCTACATGATCGCCTGCGCCGCCGACGAGATCGTCGCCGACCCCGCCTCCCTCGTCGGCTCCATCGGGGTGGTCTCCGCCGGTTTCGGCTTCGACCGGCTGATCGAGCGCATCGGCGTCGAGCGCCGCGTCCACACCCAGGGCGAGGCCAAGGCGATGCTCGACCCGTTCCGCCCGGAGAACCCGCAGGACATCGCCCGGCTGAAGGAGATCCAGGCCGACGTGCAGGCCCTGTTCACCGGCCTCGTGCGCGAGCGCCGGCCCAAGCTCGACGCGAGCCGCGACCTGTTCACCGGCGCGGTCTGGACCGGGCGGCAAGCGCTCGAGCTCGGCCTCGTCGATGCGCTGGGCGACCTGCGCGGCACGCTGCGCGCCCGCTACGGCGAGACGGTCGACCTGCGCCTCGTGGCCGAAACTCGTGGCTCCTGGCTCGCCCGCCTGCTGCGCCGCGCCGGGCCGGGCCAGACGGCCGAACTGCCCGACGCGCTGATCGCGGCGGTGGAGGAGCGCGCCGCCTGGGCACGGCTGGGATTGTAGGCGAGGTCCGGTTCCGGCCCCCGCATCGGCGGCGTCCGTTCCATCACCGGCTTGCCGATAAGCCCGACATACTGTACCGATCGGTCTTGTCCGAACCGATCGGTACAGAAAGGTCTGCCATGTCCCGTCCCCCGCTTCCGCCCTTCACCGATGAGACCGCCGCGCAGAAGGCGCGCATGGCGGAGGATGCCTGGAACAGCCGCGATCCCGAGCGGGTCGCGCTGGCCTACACGCCGGACAGCGTCTGGCGGAACCGGGCCGAGTTCGTTCGCGGGCGCGAGGAGATCGCCGCCTTCCTGCGGCGCAAGTGGGCGCGTGAGCTGGAGTATCGGCTGATCAAGGAGGTCTGGGCGCATCAGGGCAACCGCATCGCCGTGCGCTTCGCCTACGAGTGGCGCGACGACAGCGGGCAGTGGTTCCGCTCCTACGGCAACGAGAACTGGGAGTTCGACGAGGCGGGGCTGATGCGCCGCCGGATCGCCTCCATCAACGACCTGCCGATCGCCGAGGCCGACCGGAAGTATCACTGGCCCCTCGGCCGCCGGCCGGACGACCACCCCTCCCTGAGCGATCTGGGGCTGTAGCGCGTGGCCCGCACCGTCGCCGAGCGGTCCGACGTGTTGCCGCTGCTCGCGGAGGTGTTCCGCGAGCACGGCTACGAGGGTGCGAGCCTGTCGCTGATCTCGACGGCGACGGGGCTCGGCAAGGGCAGCCTCTATCACTTCTTCCCCGGCGGGAAGGCGGAGATGGCGGACACCGTGCTGGCGGAGATCGACGGCTGGTTCGAAACCAACGTGTTCCGCCCCCTGCGGGAGGCGGATGACCCGGCGGCGGCCGTGGCGGCGATGTTCGCGACGGTCGCCGACTACTTCCGCTCCGGCCGCCGCGTCTGCCTCGTCGGGGCCCTGAGCCTGAGCGATGCCCGCGACCGTTTCGCGGGCCGGCTCCGGGACTATTTCGCCCACTGGGTCGAGGACCTCGCCGGGGCGCTCGCCCGCGCGGGACACGCGCCCGAGACGGCCGGCGCCCTCGCCGAGGAGGCCGTGGGCGGCATCCAGGGCGCGGTGGTGCTGGCCCGCGCCCTCGACCGGACGGAAGTGTTCGAGCGGATCGTCACCGGGTTGCGGGAGCGGTGCCTCGCCCGCCCGTGAGAGCGGTTTGTCTCAGCGCGCGCAGCCGGCCGGGGCGCCGTAGCCGGAATAGACGACCCGGACCTTGCGGGCGCAGGTCTCGGCCGCCGGCATGGCGGCGACCGGGGCGACCTCGACGGGCGTGACCGCCACCGTCTTCTCGACCGTCGCGGTGCCGTCGGGCGTGGCGAGCGCGTTCGACGCGCCCATCATCAGCGACGTGGTGGCGAGAGCGGCCGCGACGAGCGCGGCGAAAACAGTCAATCCCTTGCGCATGATCTGTCTCAGACTGGTATCCGCTCGCCCGGAGGAGCGAAGCGAGGCTGTTCCTTTGCCGCATTAACTTGGCTGAAAGCTTTGCCGTTCCCGCTCTGAGCCCTCGAACCGCAAAAAGATGTGCCGGGACGCACCGGGGGGCCCGCGGCGTGCCCCGTACGGGGCCTCCGGCTCGCAAAAGCCGGCCGGCGCCCCATATCAGGGACACCCTCCGCGCAATTCCGTGCCTTGGGCGTTCAAGCGGAGGCCGACATGGCTCTTGCTCCGGAAAAGGGGGGCGCACGCCCCGTCTCTTCGTCCGACTTCAACGAACGCGTGAAACGCCTCCTGGCGGCGAAGCCGGTGGTCGAGGCCGTTCCGAAGGAGCGCAAGGACAAGCGGACCTTCGGCCGCTCCGCGCCGCGGACCTGACCGACCTGCGGGGTGCCGTCGCTTGACACCCCGCCCCCCGCTCTTAAACGGTCCGGCAGCTTCCCACCTGCCGGATCTTTCATGTCGAGCGACGCCGACCTTTCGCCCAAACGCTCGTTCCAGGGCCTGATCCTGACGCTGCAGCGCTTCTGGGCGGCCAAGGGCTGCGTGATCCTCCAGCCCTACGACATGGAGGTCGGCGCGGGCACCTTCCATCCGGCCACCACCCTGCGGGCGCTCGGCCCGAAGCCCTGGAAGGCGGCCTACGTGCAGCCCTCCCGCCGCCCGAAGGACGGGCGCTACGGCGAGAACCCGAACCGGCTGCAGCACTATTACCAGTTCCAGGTGATCCTGAAGCCGAACCCGCCGAACCTCCAAGAGCTCTACCTCGCCTCGCTGGAGGCCATCGGCGTCGATCTCAAGCTCCACGACATCCGCTTCGTCGAGGACGATTGGGAGAGCCCGACCCTCGGCGCCTGGGGCCTGGGCTGGGAATGCTGGTGCGACGGCATGGAAGTGAGCCAGTTCACCTACTTCCAGCAGGTCGCGGGCTTCGAGTGCGCGCCCGTGGCCGGCGAGCTGACCTACGGTCTCGAGCGGCTGGCGATGTACGTGCAGGGCGTGGAGAACGTCTACGATCTCAACTTCAACGGCGGCGAGGGCGACGAGCGGGTCACCTACGGCGACGTCTTCCTCCAGGCCGAGCAGGAATATTCCCGCCACAACTTCGAGGCCGCCGACACGGCGATGCTGTTCCGCCACTTCGCCGACGCGGAGAAGGCCTGCCGCGCCTACCTCGACGCCGGCGCCCCCGAAACGGACGGCGCGCGCCACCGCATCGTGCAGCCGGCCTACGACCAGTGCATCAAGGCGAGCCACGTCTTCAACCTGCTCGACGCCCGCGGCGTCATCTCGGTCACCGAGCGCCAGAGCTACATCCTGCGGGTGCGCGAGCTGGCCAAGGCCTGCGGCGCCGCGTGGCTGAAGACCGAGGCCGGCGGTCACGCCGCCGCGGCCTGAGATGCGCCGCCGCGCCGTCCTCGCCCTCGCCCTGCCCCTTGCCTTCGGGCTCCTCGCCGGGCCGGCCCTCGCGCAATCCGCGACCGATCCGGTAGAGACCGTGCGGGCCTTCTACGCGGCGGACGACATCAACGCGGTGCGCTTCTACGTGAAGCGGCTGCGCACCCTCTACGAGCGCGACCAGCGCGAGGCGAAGGGCGAGGTCGGGCGGCTCGGCTTCGCCTTCCACGTGAACGGCCAGGACACCGAGCCGGGCTTCGCGAAGTCGCTGACGCTCGCGCCGCTCTCGAGCGAGGGCGACCGGGCCGAGGTGCGGGCGACGTTCCGCAACGGCGGTCTGCAGGAGCTGCGCTACAGCCTCGTGCGCGAGGCGGGCGCCTGGAAGATCGCCAATGTCCGCTCGCTGAAGGGGGAGACCTGGGATCTGATCGCCATCCTCTCGGAGCCGCTGCAGTAGCGCGGGCCAAGCCGCACATCCGAGGGCTGTCTCCGTCATCGAAGCGACATCTGAGGGGCGTAGGCGCGCCGCCATTCGAAGGCTGATGAGACGCGCACGATGTCCGACCTGCCCGATGCCCCGACCCTCGACGCGGTGATCGCGCACCGCTTCTCCCGGCGCGACCTGATGCGCGGCTCGCTCGCCGCCGCCCTCGCCGCCGGGATCGCACCGCAGGCCACACCGGCTGCGGCGGCCGACGCCCCCGCCTTCGACTTCCCGGAACTGACCGCCGGCGTCGATGAGCACCTGCACGTCGCCGAGGGCTACGAGGCGAAGCCGCTGCTGCGCTGGGGCGATCCGCTGTTTCCCGGCGCGCCCACCTTCGATCCGAGGAAGCAGAGCGCCGCGAATCAGGAGCGCCAGTTCGGCTACAACAACGATTTCGTCGGCTTCATCCCCCTCGATCAGGAGGGCCGGCGCGGCCTGCTCGTGGTCAACCACGAGTACACGAATGCCGAGCTGATGTTTCCCGGCCTCCAGGCCGCCGACCGCAAGGGCGTGATCGCCGGCTTGAGCCCGGAACAGGTCGCGGTCGAGATGGCCGCCCATGGCGGTTCGGTGGTGGAGATCGTCCGCGAGGCCGACGGCTGGCGCCCGGTGAGCGGCTCGCCCTATACCCGCCGCATCACCGCGCAGACGCCGATCGACCTCACCGGCCCGGCGGCCGGCCATCCCCGCCTCGTGACCGAGGCCGATCCGAGCGGCCGGCGGGTCCTCGGCATGATCAACAACTGCTCGGGCGGCGTCACGCCCTGGGGCACGTGGCTCTCGGGCGAAGAGAACATCAACTACTATTTCGGCGGCGCCCTCCCCGCCGAGCATCCGGAGGCCGCCAACGCCAAGGCCATCGGCATGGGCAGCCTGCAATATGCCTGGAGCCGCTTCCATCCGCGCTTCGATCTCACGCAAACCCCGAACGAGCCGAACCGCTTCGGCTGGGTGGTCGAGATCGATCCGTTCGATCCGGGCTCGACCCCGAAGAAGCGCACGGCGCTCGGCCGCTTCAAGCACGAGGGCGCGGCGGGCGCCCGGTCGCTCGACGGGCGCTACGTCGTCTATCTCGGCGACGACGAGCGCTTCCAGCACGTCTACCGCTTCGTCAGCGACGGCCGCGTGCAGGCTGAGCGCGGCGCCAACGCCGACCTGCTCGATTCCGGCACTCTCAGCGTCGCCCGGTTCGAGCCGGACGGCACCGGCCGCTGGCTGCCGCTGGTCCAAGGGGCGAAGGGGCTCGTCGCGGAGAACGGCTTCGCCTCCCAGGCCGACGTGCTGATCGAGACCCGCCGCGCCGCCAAGCAGCTCGGCGCCACGCCGATGGACCGGCCCGAGGACATCGAGGCGAACCCGCGCACCGGCCGCGTCTACGTGATGCTGACCAACAACGTGAAGCGCACCGCCGACCAGACCGATCCGAGCAACCCGCGCGGTCCCAACGCCTTCGGCCACGTCATCGAGATCGCCCCCGACGGCACCGACCACGGCGCCGACACCTTCCGCTGGGAGGTGCTGGTGCGGTGCGGCGACCCTTCGAAGCCGGACGTCAAAGCGAGCTTCTCCGCCCTCACCACCGAGAACGGCTGGTTCGGCATGCCCGACAACTGCGCCTTCGACGGCCGCGGCCGGCTCTGGATCGCCACCGACGGCAACAACCGCCGCGCCACCGGCCGCGCCGACGGCATCTGGGCGGTGGAGACGGAGGGGCCGCGCCGGGGCACGGCGCGCCACTTCCTGCGGGTGCCGGTGGGCGCGGAGATGTGCGGCCCCTGCTTCACCCCCGACGACGAGACCTTCTTCGTCGCCGTCCAGCACCCCGGCGAGCCCGACGAGGAGGGCGCGCTCGGTTCCTACGAAAGGCCTTCGACCCGCTGGCCGGACTTTTCGCCGGACATGCCGCCGCGGCCGTCCGTGGTGGCGGTGCGGCGCACGGGCGGCGGGCGGATCGGGTGACGGGCCGGATTGTCAGAAATGACAATCGGTGGAGGCGCGATGATCACAAACACGGTGTTTGTTATAATCGCCACGCCCTCGCGCTCATCCTGACGAAGCGGCGGCGTTGACAGACAGGGCCCGTCCCCCATCTCGACGCGGCTAAAGCGGCCGGCTATTCCCGCGCGCATGCCTGACCTCCTGCTCGAACTCCGCTCCGAAGAGATCCCCGCGCGCATGCAGCGGCGTGCGGCCGAGGATCTGAGGAAGCTCGTCACCGACGCGCTGGTCGAGCGCGGTTTCCTCTACGAGGGCGCCAAGGCCTTCGCGACGCCGCGGCGGCTGGCGCTGCACGTCGCCGGTCTGCCCCCGCGCGGCGAGGCCGTGCGCGAGGAGCGGCGCGGCCCCCGCGTCGGCGCGCCGGACGCCGCCGTGCAGGGCTTTCTCAAGAGCGCGGGGCTGTCGAGCCTCGATCAGGCCACCACCGTCACCGATCCGAAGAAGGGCGAGTTCTACCTCGCGGTGATCGAGCGGCCCGGCCGCGAGACGCTGGACGTGCTGGCCGAGATCCTGCCGGGCATCATCAAAAGCTTCCCCTGGCCGAAATCGATGCGCTGGGGCGCGGCCTCGGCGCAAGCAGGCTCCTTACGCTGGGTGCGCCCGCTGCAATCGATCGTCGCGACCTTCGGCCCCGAGACCGAGACGCCGGAGACCGTGCCGTTCTCGGTCGACGGGATCGCGGCCGGCACGGTCACGGTCGGCCACCGCTTCCTCGCGCCCGAGCCGTTCGAGGTGCGCCGCTTCGACGACTACGCGCAGGCGCTAGAGCGCGCCGACGTGATCCTCGACGCCGACCGGCGCAAGGACATCATCCTGCACGACGCGAAGGATCTCGCCTTCGCCCGCGGCCTCGACCTCGTGGAGGACGAGGGCCTGCTGGAGGAGGTCGCCGGGCTGGTGGAGCGGCCCGTGGTGCTGATGGGCTCCTTCGAGGAGCGCTTTCTGGAGATTCCGGCCGAGGCGATCCGCGCGACGATCCGCGCCAACCAGAAGTGCTTCGTGCTGCGCAAATCCGGCTCGGAGGAGCTGGCGCCGGCCTTCCTGCTGGTCTCGAACCTCATCGCCTCCGACGGCGGCGCGGCGATCACCGCCGGCAACGAGCGCGTGGTGCGCGCCCGGCTCTCGGACGCAAAGTTCTTCTGGGAGACCGACAAGGCCACGAAGTTAGAAGATCGGTTGCCGAAGCTCGACACGATCGTCTTCCACGAGAAGCTCGGCACGCAGGGTGAGCGCGTCGCCCGCATCGCCGGGCTGGCGCGACGGATCGCCTCCGCGATCGATTTCCAGCTCGATCCCGATCTGGTGGAGCGCGCGGCGCGCCTCGCCAAAGCTGATCTCGTGACCGAGATGGTGGGCGAGTTTCCGGAGCTGCAGGGACTGATGGGTCGCAAATACGCGACCCTGCAAGGCGAAGACCCGCGCGTCGCAGCCGCCATCGAGGAGCATTACAAGCCGCTCGGCCCGAGCGACCGCGTGCCGACGGAGATCGTCTCCATCGCGGTGGCGATGGCCGACAAGCTCGATGTGCTGGCCGGTTTCTGGTCCATCGACGAGAAGCCGACCGGCAGCAAGGATCCGTTCGGCCTGCGGCGCGCGGCGCTGGGCGTGATTCGGCTGATCCTGGAGAATGGGCTGCGTCTGCCGCTCCTCGACGGGCCGATCTGGGATGCCTTCGACGAGCAACCGGGCAAGCTCGCCGTCGTCATGGACCTGTCCGGAGACGGGTCGCATGTTGGCGCCGGGATCGAGGAGACGGATGTCCTCGTCGATCCTCGGGCAAAGGATCTTCTCGCCTTCCTCGCCGACCGCCTCAAGGTCTATCTCCGCGACCAGGGCGCCCGCCACGACCTGATCGACGCCGTCTTCGCCCTGCCCGGCCAGGACGACCTGCTGATGGTCGTCCGTCGCGTCGAGGCGCTGGGCGAGTTCCTGGGAACGGACGACGGCAGGAACCTGCTCGCCGGCTACAAGCGCGCGGCCAACATCCTGCGCATCGAGGAGAAGAAGGACGGCCGCGCCTACGACGAGGCCCCCGATGCGGCGCTCGCCGCCTCCGGCCAGCCGGAGGAGCGGGCGCTCGCCGAGGCGCTGGCCGCGGCGCGCGAGGAGGCGTCCGCAGCGGTGGCGGCCGAGGATTTTTCGGGGGCGATGCGGGCGCTGTCGCGGCTGCGGGCACCGGTGGACGCCTTCTTCGAGAAGGTCACCGTCAACGCCGACGACCCGGCCCTGCGCCGGAACCGGCTCCTGCTGCTCAACGCCCTGCGCGCCGCCACCCGCGAGGTCGCCGACTTCTCCCGCATCGAGGGCTGACGAGGAGAGACCGGCCGGGTCCGCGTTGCGACCCGGGCGCTCGGCGTCGGCCTGGCGATCCGGGCATCCCGGCGCCACTGTACAATTTCAGACAAAAGTAGATCGGCAAGTCAAACCTTATTCCCAGGGTGTGAATTACGGCTGATCGGCAATCGCCGTTCGCATCGAAACATGCTTAAGATCTGGTAACGTTCCACTCCGAGCGCTTTCCGACGTCGTGGATGCCGGTTCTGCGAAAGAAAGCGCGTCAAAACGAAGGTCTGGAGACGCCGGCCCGACGCGATCGGGTCGGCGTGTCTCGTATCGGTCGATGTCGGGTTTTGATCCTCTTGTTCTGATCGACGCGTGCTACGCGGCGGCCCTCGATCCGGAGAAGTGGTCCGGCGCACTCGACGGGCTCGCCGATGCGCTCGGGGCGCGTGGGACCGTCATCGTGTCTCACGATCCGGCGCGCACGGCGCAGACCTTGGCATCCGAGCGGATCGCCGATGTCGGGGTCGATTACGGCGCCGGCGGCTGGTGGCAGCACGACACGCGCATCCGCCTCGGCCGCGAGCGCGGCCTGCTGCGGCCGGGCGCGGTCATGGTCGACGAGATGTACATCGAGCCGGACCGGAAGCGCACCGATCCGTTCTTCCAGCACTTCATCGACCGGCACCGCCTCGGCAATCTCTGCGCCTATGTCGGCGCCGACCCGATGGACCGTCACACCCTGTCGTTCAGCGCGCCCCGCGACGTTCGGAAAGGCCCGTTCGAAGGGTTCGAGGTCGAGCGGCTGGGGCTCGTCGGCCCGCACGTGATCCGCGCCTTCCGGCTCACGGCGCTCGTCGGGGACATGCGCCGAGAGGCGGAGGGGCTCACCTCCGCCCTGGAGCGGATGCGGGCGGGAATCGTCATCCTCGACGCCCGCGGCCGCGTCCGGCTCGTCAGCCCGGCGGCGGAGCGGCTGGCGGCCGGCTACATCGCCCTGCGCGGCGGCGCCGTGCCGGAGGCGGCGGAGCCCGTCGAGAGCGCGCGCTTCGACCGCTTCCTGGCCGACATCCTGCCGGACCGGGCATGGCCGCGGCAGGACATCCTCCTTCTGCGCCGCCGGGGCGGCGGGCGCCCGCTCTCCGTCGAAGCGCTGCCCCTGCGCGGCGGCGACCCGTTTCCGGTGGCCGGCGCCGGTCTCGGGGGCGGCGTGGTGCTGCTGCTGCGCGACCTGCTCGCGCCGGCCACGCGCCCGATCGAGCCGCTGCTGGAACAGCTCGGCCTCACCCGGGCCGAGGCGCGGGTCGCCGCCCTGGTCGGACAGGGATTCGCACCGCGGGAGGTCGCGGAGCAGTTCGCCGTCAGCGAGAGCACGGTGCGCAGCCAGCTCAAGGCCGTCTACGGCAAGCTCGCGATCCGCCGACAGAGCGAGCTCGCGGTCTTCATCACCCGCCTCGACAGCCTGTGATACGGTTTCCGATTGATTGGTTCGGGTTTTGCCCCACCCCCGTCATCCCGGGGCCGCGCAGCGGAACCCGGGATCCACCCGTGATGCGCAGCTGGAACATGGCGTCCCAGGCCAGTCGTGGATTCCGGGTTCGCTTGTCAGCGCCCCGGAATGACCGGAAGGGGCATCGAAGGAATCAACCGGAGATCGTCTGACAACCATCCCGCCCTACTCGGGCTCATCCCGGCGCTGGCGCAGTTCGGGGGCGGGCTGCTCCGGCTCGGCGACCGGCGTTCCCTGGCTCTCGGAGCGGCTCGAATCCACGAACAGCCGCGCCTCGCCCTCGCGGATGCCGAGGCTGCGGAGCGCGTAGGTCATCATGCCGAGCGCCAGTTCCCGCTCGGCCATCAGGACGAGGCCGACGCCGTCCTCCTCCAGCCGGCGGCGCTCGCTGTCGCTGTGGGTGCGCACCACGCTGTCGATGCCCGGATTGGCGGCGCGGGCCTTGGCGAGCAGCCGCCGCGCCTGGTGCGGGTCCGGGGTCGCCACCACGACGAGGCGGGCGGTGGCGATGTCGGCGGCATCCAGGATGCCCGGCGCGGTGGCGTCGCCGAACACCGCCGGCACGCCCTGCGCCCGCAGATCCTCGACCCGGCGCCGGTCGCGCTCCACCACGACGAAGGGCAGGCTCCAATCCTGAAGCGCCTTGCCGATGGCGCTGCCGACGCGGCCGTAGCCGATGATCACCGCGTGGTCGTGCAGCGCGGGGGCGGCGCGCACCGGCAGCGGCGCGGCGGCGCGGCGCTCGAGGCGGCGGCGCAGTTCCGGCCGCTCGCCGAGCCAGCGCGACACCCGGTCGGCCAGGACGAAGAACAGCGGGTTGAGGGTGATCGACAGGAGCGCGCCACCGAGGATCAGGTCGCGCCCCTCCGGCGGCAGCAGCTTCAGGGAGATGCCGAGGCCGGCGAGGATGAACGAGAACTCGCCGATCTGCGCGAGGCTCGCGGCGATGGTGAGCGCCGTGCCGACGGGATGGCCGAAGGCGAGGACGATGGCGATGGCCGCGAGCGACTTGCCGAGCACGATCACGCCGACCACGCCGAGGATCGAGAGCGGCGCCGTCAGGACGATTCCCGGATCGAACAGCATGCCGACCGAGACGAAGAACAGGACTGCGAAGGCGTCCTGCAACGGCAGGGAATCGGCCGCCGCCTGATGGCTGAGGTCCGATTCGGCGAGCACCATGCCGGCGAAGAAGGCGCCGAGGGCGAAGGACACGCCGAACAGTTCGGAGGAGGCGTAGGCGATGCCCACCGCGCTCGCCAGCACGGCCAGGGTGAACAGCTCCCGCGAGCCGGTGCGGGCGGCGAGCGCCAGCAGGTAGGGAACGACCCGGCGTCCGCCGATGAGCATCACGGCGACGAACACCCCGACCTTGGCCAGCGTCAGCCCCAGCGTGAGCCACAGGCCGTGATCCGGCCCGACGTGATGGCCCGCCATCCCGACCGTGTTCCCGCCGAGGGAGGGCGCCAGCGCCGGTAGCAGCACGAGGGCCACCACCATGGCGAGATCCTCGACGATCAGCCAGCCGACGGCGATGCGGCCCTTGTCGGTGTCGAGGAGGCCGCGCCCTTCGAGCGCCCGCAGCAGCACGACGGTGCTCGCCACCGAGAGCGCCAGCCCGAAGACGAGGCCCGCCCCCGCGCCCCAGCCGAAGCC